>CALKTZ010001038.1 GCA_937997355.1 uncultured Planctomycetales bacterium
GGCACCACATGTTCCAGTCCGGCATGAACCCGGCGCTCGGCGCCACGTTCATGCTCTCGACGATGATGATCGCCCTCCCTTCTGCCATCAAGGTCTTCAACTGGCTGGGGACGATGTGGGGGGGCCGAATCCAGTTCACCTCGGCCATGCTCAACGCCATCGCCTTCGTGGCGATGTTCGTGATCGGCGGACTCTCGGGGATCTTCATGGCGGCGACCCCCGTCGACATCCACATTCACGACACCTACTTCATCGTCGGCCATATCCACTATGTGCTCTTCGGCGGGAGCATGTTCGGCCTCTTCGGGGCGATCTTCTACTGGTATCCCAAGATGTTCGGCCGGATGATGAACGAACGGCTGGGTTACATCCACTTCGCCCTGACCTTCATCTTCTTCAACGGCACCTTCTTCCTGATGCACATCATCGGGATGCACGGGCATCCGCGACGGATCGCCGACCCGAACATTTACACCTTCCTGCAGAATCCGGGCATCCGCGGGATGAACCAGTTCATGACGATCAGCTCGTTCGGGCTGGGGCTCACGCAGTTGCTCTTCGCCTTCAATTTCCTCTACAGCCTGGTCGCGGGCCAGGTCGCTCCGGCGAACCCCTGGCATGCCAACACGCTGGAGTGGACGATCTCGTCCCCTCCCCCGTATTACAACTTCGAGCATTTGCCGGTCGTCTATCACACCCCCTACGAGTTCAGCGTCCCCGGTGTGGAAGACGACTACGTCCCGCAAACCGTACCGTTGCCGAGCTACGTGAAACCGCTCGACCCGGTGATGGCCTGATTCATGAACGTGCTTCATCCCGAACCACCCAACCACGTCAAATCCGTCATCCCCGGCCGGGGCCTCCACTGGGCGGCCCTGTTCGCCGCGGCCCTCACCTGGCCGCTGCTGATCTCCGGGGGGGAAGTGACGACCTACAAGGTCGGGATGGCCGTGCCGGACTGGCCGACCACATTCAATGAAAATATGTTCCTGTATGACTTCTGGAATGCGTCGTACGGAGTCTTCAAGGAGCACCTTCACCGGCTCTTCGGCGCCACGCTCGGCTTAATGGCGATCGTCCTGGCCGTCTGGGCGTATTGCACCGATCCCCGGAGATGGATGAAGGCCGTGGGGATCGGCGCCCTGCTCGCCGTCTGCTTGCAGGGTGTGCTCGGCGGCTTGCGAGTCACCCGGAACTCGACGAGCCTGGCGTCATTTCATGCCTGCACCGGCCAGGCGGTCTTCGCACTCCTGGTCGCGGTTGCGGTCTGGACGGGGCCTCGATGGTGGAACGCGGCGAAGCCGGTCCCAGATGACGGCCAGATCCGGCGAGCGAGCTCTTTTGTCCTCGGTTTGATCTACCTGCAGATTGTTCTCGGGGCGTGGGTGCGGCACTTCCCTTCGGCGGTTTCCGCGATTGCTCACCTGTGCTCGGCGTTTTGTGTGCTGGCGGGAGTGTTCCGGCTGAACTGGCGAATCGAGCGCAACAGGGAAACCTATTCATCCCTCGTGGGGGCTGCCAGGATGATGGGGGCGATCCTGTTAATCCAGATGACCCTGGGTTTGTTGGCCTTCTGGATCTTGCTCCCCTTCGACGGGACGGTTTCGCCCGTGCAGACGGCGCAGGCCATGATCCGCACGGGGCACCAGGCCAACGGCGCGCTCCTCCTAGCAACGGGTGTTGTGCTGGCGCTGCGGGCGATCCGCGGTTTTGATCCGGCAACCACAATCTACAAAGAATTGAACGAAGCCAAGGAAACTCGATCGGAATTGGAGGCAATTTTTTGAAGCCCGCGGTGAGTCTCGGAGAGGTTGTTTTTTCAGACGGATCGCCCGAAGTCACCCTTCAGGCGGCGGGGAGCAAGATCTCGGCCGTCCTGTCGTTGACCAAACCCCGAATCGTGCTCATGGTTTTGATCACGGTCGGGGTGGGGTTCATCCTGGGGGCGCGTGGCAGCGCCCGCCCCTCGACATTGCTGTGGACGCTGCTCGGGACGGGGCTCGTCGCCGCGGGTGCCAGCGCGCTCAACCAGTGGCTGGAGAGTTCCCGGGATGCCCTGATGAGGCGAACCTCCAATCGCGTGCTTCCGACCGGCCGGCTTTCGTCGCGCGAGGCGTTCGTGATCGGAAGCGGCCTGGGGCTGGCCGGCTCATTCCTGCTTCTCATGAGTGTGAATGCCATGTCCTCGGCCGTGGCCTTGATTACGTATCTGTTGTATGTTTTCGTCTACACGCCGCTCAAGCCGGTCACCACCCTGAATACCGTGGTGGGGGCGATCCCCGGCGCATTGCCGCCGGTGATCGGCTGGGTGGCCGCGACAGGCCGTCTGGGGATCGAAGCCTGGACTTTGTTCTTGATTTTGTTTCTCTGGCAGTTCCCGCACTTCCTGGCGATCGCCTGGATCTATCGAGTCGACTATGGCCGGGCCGGATTCAAGATGCTGAGCGTCTTCGACCCGACCGGGAAGATCACGGCCCACCAGTCGTTGCTGTATGCATTGGCGTTGATCCCCGTATCGCTGCTGCCGGCGATCATCGGACTCGCCGGCTCATTCTATTTCATCGGGGCCCTGTTCCTGAGCTTCCTCTATTTCGCGGACGCCCTGCGATTCAGCATGGATATCTCCGACCGGGCCGCTCGGCGACTGCTTCGAACGTCGTTTCTCTATCTACCCGCAATCCTCGCGCTCCTTCTGCTCAACCCCCTTCCGGCCTGACGGCTGGGCTGGGATTCGGCAGTGACTGACGCCTGCAACCGAAGGACCTGAATCGAGATGGCACATCCCCCTGCTCCCTCGACCCTGGCTGGAGCGGCCTCCTCGACGCTCGTCGAATCGGTCCCACACGGGACGACGGCCGCGCACGTGGGCCTCATCACTCCTGGCAAGATCGCGATGTGGCTGTTCCTGGCGACGGAGATCATGTTTTTCACCGGCCTGATCGGCGCCTACATCGTTCTCAGGACCGGCAGCCCGTCGACCAGCTACACCAATCTGTATCCGCCGGCAACTCCCTTCGACGACATCAAGGGGACCTACGGGGTCGTGATCAAGTCGATCGGGCATGGCGAAGGCCATGCGCAGGCGGAGAAGATCGTCCATGAGGCCATCGGCGGGAAGCCCGAGGATGTCGAGAGTCTGCTCCACGGGGTCCCGCACGCCGTCGTGAATCGGCTCTCGAAGGACGCCGCGGAGAAGCTCGAAAAGCAGCTCACGGCGGCTGGGGCCGAGGCCGAGGTGCAACCACTCGAAACGCACAGCTGGCCCAAGCCGTACGATGAGCTCACCAATCCGCTCAGCATCGACCTGACGGCCGTCAACACGTTCATCCTGATCTGTTCGTCGCTCACGATGGTCCTGGCCCTTTCCGCCATCCAGGACGGGAAACCGGGCAAGGGGACCATGTATCTGCTCGCGACGACCTTGATCGGCGCCGTCTTCGTGAGCGTGCAGGTTTACGAATACTATCAGCTGATGGTCGGCCACCATTATCCCCCCGGCATCAGCGCCACGGGGCACTTCCGCCCGGACGTCAGCCTGTTCGCCTCCTGCTTCTTCACGATGACGGGATTTCACGGGGCCCACGTGACGGGAGGAGTGATCTCCATGTTCCTGATCTTCCTCAAGTCGCTCCGCGGGGGCTACTCGGCGACCAATTATCACACGGTCGAGTATGTCGGGCTCTACTGGCACTTCGTGGATTTGGTCTGGATCATCCTGTTCACGATCGTCTACCTGATTTGATTTGATCGAATCTCATGTGACCCCGACGGCCGGGGCATACTCGGCCGGGCGCACTCGTGGGACCCCCGAACCAAGGATAACCGTCATGGCCGAAGCCCCTCATGCCTTGATCCGAGAAGAGATCAAGGAAAAGCACATCGAGTCGCATGCTCCCTACGGCAAGGTTTTCTTCGGACTGCTGATCTTGACCGTGATCGAGTTCTGCTACGCTCGTATCTTCAAAGACTATTTCCTGCTCCTCATCCTGGGGCTGCTCGGCTGGGCGATCATCAAGGCGGCGATGGTCGGCTGGTACTTCATGCACCTCAAGTTCGAGGGGAAATGGGTCTATCTGATGCTCGTCCCGGCGGGTATTTTCGCCGCGATCCTGGTCTTTGCGCTCATGCCGGACGTTGCCTTCAAACCGGTCGCCGATGAGAACCTCCGCCTGGACGATGAAGGTTATCATTCCGCGCCGGCCTTCGACCCGGTCCCGGGTAGCCTTCCCTGGGGGCAGCTTGAAAAAACCCATCGGGCGATGAGCTAACGCCTCTACAGACCTCTCCTCCCAGAAGGGGTTGCTGAGCTTTCAAGTTAAACAATTCGTAGCGTTCGCCCAGGTCGATCGATTCGACCGGCGAACGCTTCTTTCGCTTTGAGACGTCTTGGAGAGAGCCGCCTAGCATTCGAAGCGATCGCGTCGTGTCCGAGGACTCGGCCCGGCGATCACGACATCGGATCATTGCTCCAGGGATCATTCATGGGCCGAGAATATCAACTTGGGATTCGCTTCGTCGTCCTGGCCATTCTTGTCGCGGCC
>CALKTZ010001039.1 GCA_937997355.1 uncultured Planctomycetales bacterium
GGCTTCCTCGTCCTGGGTGACCTGCCGGTCGTCGAGGCGGACAAGGCCAAGCTCCGCGTCGACGTGATCGATCAGCAGGTCGACAAGGTGAGCAAGGCATTCCTGGGCCTGACGATCGCCTGCGCCCGCTGCCACGACCACAAGTTCGACCCCATCCCCCAGCGCGACTACTACGCGATGGCGGGGATCTTCTCGAGCACCGAATCAATCACCCGGGCCGAGTGGGGCGTCTGGAGCTGGCCGACGGTCGCCCCGTTGCCGGAGAGTCCGAAGCCCCGCGCGGAGCGGGAAGCCCGAATGGAACAACACCGGCAGGCCATCGCCGCGAAGAGGGCGGAACGCGAGCGGGCCGGCAAGCGCATCGCGGAGATCGCGGCGATGCTCAAGGGCGACGGCCAGGACGGGCGGGCGATCTCGGCGGAGATGCGGATCGCCCTCGATCAGGAGCGGCGGACGCTTGAATCCACGGCCAGGAAGCTCGGCTCGGAGATCGAGCATGCCGAATTCTTCGCCCCCATCGTGCCCGTCGCCTTCGCTGTTCGCGACGCCGAGAAGCCAGGAGATATGCGGATCACGATCCGCGGCAATGTCCACGCGCCAGGCGAAACGGTGAGCCGGGGGTTTTTGCGGGTCATTTCGCAGGACAATTCCGCCGCCGTGTTCTCCCCGAAGGAGAGCGGGCGTCGCGAGCTGGCCGACTGGATCGCCCGCGGCGACAACCCCCTCACGGCGAGGGTGGCCGTGAATCGCATCTGGCAGCGGCTCTTCGGCGAGGGGATCGTCCGCTCGGTCGACTATTTCGGCAAACGGGGAGAGAGTCCCACCCACCCGGAACTGCTCGATTCGCTGGCCATCCGGTTCGTCGCGAACGGCTGGTCGCAGAAGCGCCTGATCCGCAGCCTGGTGCTGAGCCGTACCTACGCGATGAGCAGCCGGCACGACACGCGGGCGAACGAGGTCGATCCTGACAACGTGCTGATGTGGCGGATGAATCGTCGGCGGCTCGACGCCGAATCCCTCCGCGACGCGATGCTCGCTGTCTCGGGGACCCTCATCGCCAGCGTCGGCGGGCCGGGGCTGCCCCTGGAGTATCCGGAGAACACCGGCGGACTGGCCAAGGGCGGGGTAAACCCCCCGAGCTTCCGCCTGACCCGTTTCCGCCCCGAGCAGGAATTCGTGCGCACAGTCTATCTGCCGATCATCCGCTCCGGCCCCCAGGCGGGTCCCGCGGAGGTGCGGAACGTCTTCGACTTCACCCAGCCCGGCGAGATCGCCGGCCAGCGAGCCGTCACCACCGTGCCCACCCAGGCACTCTTCCTGCTGAACGCCGGATTCCTCAAGCGGCGGGCGACCGAGCTTGCCCGACTGACGATCGCCGCCGCGGGAGACGATCGCGGGCGGCTCGGGCGGCTCTGGATCCGCGCCCTGGGCCGGCCGATCGAGGCCGCTGAACTCGAAGACTCCGCAGCCTTCCTGGCCGATGTCCGGGATCTCGATCCGAACCTGCCCGCGGACACCCGCGAGCTCCACGCCTGGTCGGAGCTGTGCCACGCCCTGCTTGCGTCGAATGAGTTCCTAGTCCGGCTTTGACCCGAGTCGGGCCGATCATCCCGAAAAAACCGATCTCTCGCCGCGAGGTTTGAAATGAAAGCCGGTCATTCGATCACAGACATGCCCTTCGATCGCCGACAGATGCTCTGCGGCGCCGCCTGCGGCTTCGGCTCCCTGGCGCTCCGGGGGATGATCGGCAGCCTGGCGCGGGCGGCGAACGCCCCGATCGCGGCCCGGCCGCCCCATCATGCCCCGCTCGCGAAGCGGGTCATCTTCCTCTTCATGCAGGGGGGACCGTCGCAGCTCGACCTCTTCGATCCCAAGCCTCTGATCGCGCGGAAACACGGCACGAGGATCAGTCCCCCGATCGATGGCCACGAGGTTACCATCGGCGTGGACCGATACCTCGCGCTGGCCCCGATCGCCCCGATCCGCCCGCGGGGTGGGTCGGGGATGATGATCTCGGACCTGATGCCCCACCTGGCGGGCGTGGCCGACGACCTCTGCCTGCTCCGCGCCGTCCACACCGACAACGAGGCCCACGCCCCGGCCACCCTCCAGCTCCACACCGGGGCATCGATCGACGTGCGTCCCTCGATGGGCTCCTGGTTCAGCTACGGCCTGGGGACCGAGAACGAGGATCTGCCCGGCTTCATCACGATCAGTCCCGACAGCGACGTGCGGACCTACGGGTCGGGGTTCCTGCCCGCGGCGCACCAGGGGACGCCGGTGAAACCAACGGCCGGCGACGGCGACGCGATCAAATACCTGACCGATGGCGAATCGAGCCGGTCCGTGCAGCGGCGGCGGCTCGACATGGTCCAGCGGATGAATCGCCGTCTGCTCGAACGAGTGGAAACCGACCGACGCATGGAGGGCATGATCGAATCCTTCGAGCTCGCCTTCCGGATGCAGGCCGAGACGCCCCGGCTGGTCGACCTCTCGGGCGAGACGCGGGCGACCCGGGACCTGTACGGCATCGACCAGCCGCAGACCGACCGCAACGGGCGGGCCTGCCTGCTCGCCCGCCGTCTCAGCGAGGCGGGCGTGCGGTTCGTCCAGGTAACGATCGGCGGCTGGGATCACCACGGCGACATCCGCAATGGCCTGCGTAGGAGCTGCATGGAATCGGACCGGCCTGTCGCCGGCCTGATCAGGGACCTCAAATCGCGCGGGCTGCTCGGGGACACGCTCGTGGTCTGGTCGGGCGAGTTCGGTCGCACCCCGTGGAGCCAGGACCTCTCGGGCACCTCCCCGATCGAGACCCACGGCCGCGAGCACCAGCCCGACAGCTACGCCGCCTGGCTGGCCGGCGGCGGGGTCAAGGCCGGCCATGTCCACGGCGAGACCGACGATTTCGGCTTCCGCGCGGTCGTGGGGAAGGTCCATCTCCACGACCTGCACGCCACGATGATGCATCTCCTGGGGATCGACCACGAACGCCTCACCTACCGCCATTCGGGACGCGACTATCGCCTGACCGACGTGGCGGGTCGGGTGGTGAAGGAGATCATCGCCTGAGGGGACGGGACCACGCGACGGCTCCTTCGGTCGGTCTCCCAGGTCGAGTGCGGTTGCGCCGACCCATCGAGCGACATATATTCGATCCCTCCGAGGTCGGCCACGTCGACATAGTATGGTAGGTCGCCCGCAGGAGCCGTGATCGCCATCACACTCCTGTGCCCCGGATGAGGGAGTTTCGGCTCATCGTCTGGAATTCTGATGAAGGACGGGGAAGATGGCCCGATCGGTGACAACGATCATACAGTTGAGAATCCCTCTCCGATCTGCCCGCAATGGCCCGATGCGATGAATGACGCCCCTGTCTCCTCGCCTCCATCGAAAACGAGGATCCGAAGGCGGCCGGTGAGCTCCTGCCCCTGACTTACGACGAGCTCAGCATGCCGGCACCCGGCGGCTGAGCCGCAAAATACCGGGCCGAACCCTCCGGGACGCCGACCCGGTGCACGATGCCTATCTCCGGCTCGTCGGGACGGACGTCCTCGGTCGGCACGGCCGAGGGCACAGCTTCGCCGCCGCGGCCGAGGCGATGAGGCAAATCCCGGTCGATCGCGACCTCGACGAGCAGCAACTCAAGCGAGGGGTGGCCGGTCGATTCGTTACCGGGCATGGGTTGTGGGTCTGGCCGGGCAGGGGCCCCCCGGCAAGTCCGGCGGCAGCGGCGCCTCGATGGTGCAATCGGTCGTCACTGACCCGGCCCCGAGCCGCCATACTCGGAGTGGAAGCAGCCTACCGGGCGGACGACTGCCCGCAGGGGAGTTCGGGTCGAACGATCTTCGGCGACGACGGCCGCGATGCGACGGGGAGTGAAGTCGACGCACGCCCCTGCGGGACGATCGTCGCCGACGCGGGGATAATCGCGAGGGAGCAGACGGGCGGAGACTAGGGGCAACACGGAGACGGCCGGCGGGCTACCCTCTCAAAGGAGATAACAATCATGGCGATCGATGCGATGACAACCGGCTTCCCAGGGCCCATGTCCCTGGGCGCAACACCCGTGAATATCCAGAGGGTTGCACCGGAACCAATTCCATTTGAAGGAGTTTGTGGGCCGTGGCACCTCCGGTGGCTGATTTCCGGAAATCAGTCGCCGGCCGCGAGCGGACCCGGCGAGTGATCCCGCAAGTCGTGCTCATGGAATCTGCTCCGATTGCGAGTCGATACTCTCCCCTTCTTGAACCCTCGTTCGAAGCCGCCGCAAATTTTCGGACGCTGTCCCCGCCTGTCAGGGCGATCGGGTGAATCGCCATCTTCGTGAGCGATAAGCCTTGCCGATCGCGATCGAGGGACGCACCTGCCATCTTTCCTGAATCCGAGGGGCTTTCCCACCCTGGATTCCAGCCTTCGTCCGGGATTTATCCGGGCCTTCGCGCGCGTCAAAGATTGGGCTATGAAAGTCTCGGGAACATTCGAAACTATTCGATCCCACCTCCCGCGGGCTTCGGCGAAGGTGGCCCGTTCACCCTGCG
>CALKTZ010001040.1 GCA_937997355.1 uncultured Planctomycetales bacterium
CTGGGCCGGCCCGGCCGTGCGAGACCGTTTCCGTGGCTGCTCGACGCGTCGGACGGCTCTCCACTGTGCGTATTTCTGTCGATGGTTGATCCGACCCGGGCGGCTGCCCGACGATCGACGAAGCGGCCCGATTTCGGAACCCTCTCGGCCGCTTCCTGATTTTCGAGGGGTTTTCGCCGATCCCGGATCTTGGATGACGAACGCCGAGATTCTCCATCCCCATAGAGATTTGTCCGAACGAATCGATCAGGAGCAACGGAGCCGTGGCCAAGGCCAAGAAACGTAAGACACGACGCAACGTCAGCCGGGCGGTCGTGCATATCAAGGCAACATTCAACAACACGCTCGTCACGATCAGCGACCCGAATGGCGACGCCCTGTGCTGGGCCTCTTCGGGGACGGTCGGCTTCAAGGGGAGCCGCAAGAGCACCCCGTTCGCCGCCCAGCGAGCGGCCGAGACCGCCGCGGCGACCGCCTCGAAGTTCGGGGTCAAGGAAGTCGAGGTCAAGGTGAAGGGTCCGGGCTCGGGTCGCGAGAGCGCGATCACGGCGATCCAGGCCTCCGGGCTCCTGATCAAGGCGATCGAGGACGTCACGCCGCTGCCGCACAACGGTTGCCGCCCCCCCAAGAAACGCCGCGTCTGACCGCTTGCCGGCGGGGCACCGGGTTGCCCGGTCCGGCCTGAATGCGATTCTCCACTCAAACACCTGAAATTTTCGAGAAACGACGACCGAGGACCACGGATCAATCATGGGACGCCATACAGGACCAGTTTGCCGCTTGTGCCGCCGAGAGGGGATGAAGCTCTTCCTCAAGGGGACGCGGTGCGATTCCCCCAAGTGCGCGGTGGACCGCCGCGACGGGGTGCCGGGGATGCATCAGTACCGCCGAGGGAAGGCCAGCGAATACGCTATCCGTCTCCGGGAGAAGCAGAAGGTCAAGCGGTATTACGGCATCTACGAGCGTCAATTCCGCAAGTATTACGACCTCGCCAGCCGGCGTTCGGGCAACACGGGGGACGCCCTGATGTCGCTCCTGGAGCGGCGCCTCGACAACGTCGTGGCCCGGCTCGGCTTCACCCTGGGACGCCCCCAGGCGAGGCAGTTGATCACCCACGGGCATATCCTCGTGAATGGCCGCAAGGTGGACATCCCGAGCTACATGGTGCGCCCCGGCGATCAGATCCAGGTCAAGAACCGCGAGCATTCGCAGCGACTGGTCGTGGAGCACCTGGCCGGCGACGGCGGCACCCCGGTCCCCGAGTGGCTCGACCGGATCAGCTCCAATCCCCCCGAGGGACGGGTCAATCGGGTTCCCTCCACCCAGGACGTCTCCCTGCCGGTGACGCCCCAGTTGATCATCGAGTTGTTGAGCCGTTGATCGGCACGGAACGGACACGTACGATCGGTCAGTCGAGTGAGAGTCCGCATCACGTCCGGTCCTCCCGGCCAATCGGCCGGGAGCCCGCGAGAAGCGCCAAACGTGGACTGAAACGATTGAAGCGCGAGCGATCTGAATCTTTGGGAGACTTTCATGCGTATCCGGTGGCGTGGTCTTGAACTGCCGAGCCGAGTCATCTGCAACCGCGAGACCCTGTCGGACACCTTCGGCGAGTTCCACGTTGAGCCGTTCGAGCGCGGTTTCGGGCATACCGTGGGCAACAGCCTGCGGAGAATCCTCCTCTCCAGCCTGGAGGGGAGCGCCGTCACGTCGATCAAGATCCACGGGGTCCAGCACGAGTTCTCCTCGATCCCCGGCATGGTCGACGACATCACCGACCTGGTGTTGAACGTCAAGCTCCTCGTGGTCAAGAACCACTCGGAGTCCTCGCGGACGATCCGGATCGATCGCGACCGCCGAGGGGTAGTGACGGCGGCCGACATCCTGCACGATGAGTCGGTCGAGATCATCAATCCCGACCACATCCTCTGCACCCTCACCGACGACGTCCCGTTCCATCTCGAAATGAGGGTCGAGAATGGCCGGGGCTATCGCACCGCCGCCGAAGGGCACAACGACGAGCTGGAACTCGGCACGATCCCGGTCGACGCCAGCTTCAGCCCGGTCCACCGGGTCGAGTATCACGTCGAGAACACCCGAGTCGGCCAGCGGACGAACTACGACAAGCTGATCATCCGGATCTGGACGACCGGCGTGCTCGGCCCCGAGATGAGCCTCGTCGAGGCCGCCAAGATCATGCGGAAGCACCTCAACCCGTTCGTCCAGTACAACGAACCGGGTCCCGGCCTGTCGAGCGAGTCGATGCCGTACGACGGCTTCCAGAACTCGCCGCTCGACGCCGAGCTCGAGCGCAAGCTCGATATGAGCCTCGCCGAGCTGGAGCTTTCCGTCCGGGCGACCAATTGCCTCGAAAGCGAGGGGATCACCACGGTCCGGCACCTCGTCAGCAAGAACGAGGATCAGCTCCTCAACGTCCGCAACTTCGGCGAAACCACCCTCAAGGAAGTTTCCGCCAAGCTGCACGAAATCGGCCTCGACCTGGGGATGAACGTCCCTCAGAAGGCCCCGGTCTGACTTGAATCATTCGGGGTGTCCAAACCGTGACCTTGGACACCTTCTCCTTCTTCTTTCTCCCCGAAGCCGTCTCACGCAGGCCGCTTCCATCGAAATCGATTACGAACCATGCGTCACCGAAAAGCCGGCCGGAAATTCAAGCGGACCCCCGAACACCGTCAGATGCTGCTGCGCAACCTGGCCACCGCGCTGCTTGAACACGGCAAGATCACGACGACCCAGGCCAAGGCCAAGGAAGTCCAACCGTATACCGAGAAGCTGATCACGCTGGCCAAGGAAGGGTGGAACCTCAACAACTTCCGCCGCGCCCTGGCCGTCGTGACCAGCAAGTCGGTCGCCTTCAAGCTGTTCCATGAGATCGGCCCTCGCTTCAAGGACCGCCCGGGGGGCTACACCCGGATCTACAAGCTGGCCAAGGTCCGCCAGGGTGACGCCGCCGAGATGGCCGTCATCGCGCTCCTCGGCGAGAACGAAACCGTCAAGGCCGCACCGACCAAGCCGGCGCTGGTTCCTTCGAGCTAAGTCAAGTGACGTCGTTCTTACTCGAAATCGTTCGGCGGGGCCTTTATTGAAAGGCCCCGCCGATTTCGATTCGACGATCCACGGCCAAATCCGAAGAGGGTTCCTCGCATGAGCCGACATTCTTCCGATCCGGCCTGCATCTTCTGCAAGATCGTGGCGGGGGAAATCCCCTCATCGAAGCTCCTGGAAACCGACGACGCGATCGCCTTCCTCGACATCAACCCGGTCAATCACGGCCATCTGCTGGTCATCCCCAAGGGGCATGCCGCGAATCTGGCCGAGCTCTCCGACGATCAGGCGGCCCATGTCGGCTCGCTCCTCCCCCGGCTCAGCCGCGCCGTGCGTGCCGCGACGGGTGCCGATGGATTCAATGTCGTCGTCAACAGCGGCCGCGTTGCCGGCCAGACGGTCGATCACTGCCACTTCCACATCATCCCCCGTCGCGATGGCGACCCGGTTCACTGGCCCTGGCCGCACACTCCCTACCAGGGGGACGAACTGGCCCGGGTCAAATCACGGATCGAAGCCGAGCTTCGACGCGGTTGCGCCGTAAATCGGCCCTGCGTACCTATCTCCCATAAGAATCCCTGCCTGCCTCCTTGCATTGCGTCACGGCGAGTGGCAACATCGCGTGCGCGCTCGCGGCATCCTATGGTTGACATGGGATCGCGTGCTCGGGCATCCGATCGCCGCTGAATCCTTCACCGTTGATGGACCCCCGCAATGCCGATCACCGTCCCCTGTTCGTTTTGTCAGAAAACGTTTCAACTGAAGGACGACATGGCGGGCCGGAAGGTCCGGTGTCCGGAGTGTGAAACGGTCCTCGAAGTGCC
>CALKTZ010001041.1 GCA_937997355.1 uncultured Planctomycetales bacterium
CCGATATCAGGAACTCGAAAATCGAGTCAAGGCCCTGACGGACGAGACGAAGGTTGCCGGCACTGTCGGAGTCGCATCGATTTACTCGGTAGGACTCCATCACATGACCCAATTCGTCAAAACTTATGAGGCACGATATCCTGAAGCCACTGTTCGACTCGAATACTTGCACCCGACCCGGGTGATCGAGCGAGTCTCGACAGGCGGCACCGATTTTGGGCTCATTTCCTATCCGCGTAAATGGCCTGAATTGGTCGTGATTCCCTGGCGTGAAGAACAGATGGTGCTGGCTGTTCCCACCAGCCATCGATTCGCGCAGCGCAAATCCGTGAATGTTCACGAACTTTCCGGTGAACGTTTTGTTTCGTTCGATAATGATCTCTCGATTCGAAAGGCAACCGATCGTTTTCTCCGCCATCATGACGTCGACGTGCAGATTGTTTATGAATTCGATAATATCGAGAATATGAAGCGTGCTGTTGAAGTCGCGGCGGGGGTCTCCATCCTCCCGCTGCCGACGCTTTCGAGAGAGATTCAATCGGCGACGCTGGTGGCGATTCGCATCGAAACGGATGATCCCGAGTTCCAGCTGACGCGTCCGCTCGCGATCATTCATCGACGTCAGCACAATCTCAACCCAACTGCGACCCGTTTCCTCGAACTGCTGCGAGCAAACGAGGTCCCAGATCGGGACGGGGTATCGAGTTCATCCGATCCCCAACCTGCCGGCCGCCACTACGTGACGGCCCAGGTCTGACAGAAGCCTGATCCTCCAGGAAAGGCGGCTCTCTCCAACCTCGCCGCCTTCTCTCGGGATCCGACAATGAGGTTGAGCAGACCGAACCGGCGGTCACGCCGGTGGGTCGGATTCGAAGAGTCGGCTCGACCATCCCTTCAGCCGGCGTCAGCAACGACCCTGCCGGCTGCAAGGATTAACGATTGCAAACCCCACCGGCCGCATGGCCTCGGTCCACAACAGAAGCAAGAAGAGGGAAGTGCCAAGATGAATTCCAATAATCCGGTGGCCCAAGGTCTTTACGATCCACAGAATGAGCACGACAGTTGCGGCGTAGGTTTCATCGCGGATATTAAAGGCCGAAAATCGCATCAACTCGTCCGCGATGGGCTAACCGCCCTCGAAAACCTCGATCATCGCGGGGCCTGTGGTTGCGAGAACAACACCGGCGATGGAGCCGGGATTCTTATCCAGATCCCGCATGAATTCCTGAAAGCAAGATGTCAGCAAATTGGGATCAAGCTTCCCGCCGCGGAAGAATATGGAGTGGGGGCGCTGTTCACCTCTCCCGATGAATCGCAGCAGAAGTTTGGAATGGAACTCTTCGAGCGGATCGCCACGGAGGAGGGGCAGATTTTCCTCGGATGGCGGTCCCTGAAAACCAATAATGAACCGCTCGGCCCGACCGCCCGCGCGGTGGAACCCGCCGTCTTCCATGCGGTGATCGGCCGTGGTCCCGATATTCCCGATGCCGATCGCTTCGAACGAAAATTATTCGTCATCAGAAAACGATTCGAGACCGCGATTGAAAGTTCCGGCCTCGACGATCATAAGTTCTTCTATTTCTCAAGCCTCTCGTGCCGAACCCTGGTTTATAAGGGGATGCTCACCCCTCATCAGGTCAGCCAGTATTACGAGGATGATCTCGCGGATCCTACGCTGACGAGTGCGATCTGTATGTTCCATTCTCGATTCAGCACGAACACGTTCCCGAGTTGGGAGCTCGCCCACCCCTACCGCATGATTTCCCACAACGGAGAAATCAACACGCTGAGAGGCAACATCAACTGGATGCGGTCGAGGGAATCCCTGTTCGAGTCCGATCAGTACGACTCTGGCGATATCGCGAAGCTCAAGCCCATCATCCGGGAGGGGCTCAGCGACACCGCCTGCCTCGACCATGCGGTCGAGCTCCTCGTGAAGTCCGGCTACTCCCTGCCTCATGCGATGATGATGCTGATCCCGGAGGCGTGGGAAAATCACGAGTCGATGTCGCAGGTCAAAAAGGATTTTTACAAATATCACTCTTGTTTGATGGAACCGTGGGATGGTCCCGCGTCCGTGACCTTTACGGATGGACATTCGATCGGGGCGGTCCTCGATCGGAACGGGCTCCGTCCCAGCCGTTATGTCGTCACGAAGGACGATCGGGTCATCATGGCTTCCGAAGTCGGGGCCGTGGAAATCGCCCCCGAGAACGTCCTGATGAAGGGCCGCCTCGAACCGGGCAAGATGTTCCTCATCGACCTGAAGGCGGGTCGCATCGTCGGCGACGAAGAGCTGAAGCTGCAACTTGCAGCGGCCCATCCCTACGGCGAATGGCTCGACAAATACATGGTTTCGCTCGCCGACCTCCCCGCCGCCCCGGAGGTCCCCGGCCCCGATCACGACACGTTGCTCCATCGACAGATGGCCTTCGGATATACGCTTGAGGATCTCAAATACATCCTCGGCCCGATGGGGAGCAATGGCGAGGAAGCGATCGGCTCGATGGGGAACGACGCGCCGCTGGCTGTCCTTTCCGATCGAGCCCAGCCCCTCTTCAGCTACTTCAAGCAGCTCTTCGCCCAGGTGACCAATCCGCCGCTTGACGCGATCCGCGAAGAGTTGGTGACGTCGGTCTTCACCGGAGCGGGGGGAGAGAAGAATCTCCTGATGCCCATGCCGGAAAGCTGCCGCCAGATCGCTCTTGAAACCCCGATTCTCGACAACGATGAGCTTGCGCGGCTCAAGCTGCTCGACAATTGGCGAGGGTTCAAATCCGTCACGCTCCCGACCCTCTTCGAAGCCGCCAAGGGGGCCGAAGGGATGGCCGAGGCGCTGAAGAGCCTTTTCGATACGGCGGCCGAGGAAATCCGCAACGGAGCCAATCTGATCATCCTCTCCGACCGGGGGGTTGATGCGACCATGGCGCCGATCCCGTCGCTGCTCGCCTGCTCCGGGCTCCATCACCATCTCGTGCGGATCGGTCTCCGCGCCCAAGCCGGACTCGTGCTGGAATGCGGCGATGCTCGCGAAGTCCATCACTTTGCTCTGCTGCTCGGCTACGGTGCGGGTTCGATCAACCCTTATGTCGCGTTCGAGACGCTCGACGACATGATCCGGCAGGGGATGATCAAGGGCCTCAATCATGACGAGGCGGTTTACAAGTACCGCAAGGCCATCAAGAAGGGGGTTGTCAAGGTGATGTCCAAGATGGGCATCAGCACAATCCAGAGTTACCGCGGTGCGCAAATCTTCGAGGCAATCGGCCTGAACCCGGAATTCGTCGGCGAGCACTTCGACAAGACGGCCACGCGAATCGGCGGGATCGGGCTCGAAGAAATCGCCCAGGAAACGCTCTATCACCACCACCGCGCATTCTTCCTGAGAGACACCGGATCTCGCGATCTCGAAGAAGGTGGGCAATATCAGTGGCGCCGGGACGGTGAATTCCACCTTTTCAATCCCGAGACCGTCTATCGGCTCCAGCATTCCACGCGAGCCGGGCGGTATGACATCTTCAAGAAGTACACGCAACTCGTCGACGAGCAGAACGAAAGACTCTGCACGATCCGGGGGCTATTCGATTTCAGGTTTGAAGGGCGGACCCCCATTCCAATCGAGGAGGTCGAGCCGGTTGAGGAGATCGTCAAGCGTTTCGCCACGGGTGCGATGAGCTACGGCTCGATCTCGGCCGAAGCCCACGAGACCCTCGCCATCGCCATGAACCGGCTTGGCGCGAAGTCGAATACCGGAGAGGGGGGCGAGGATCCCGATCGATTCATCCCCCTCCCTAATGGCGATAGCAAGCGAAGCGCCATCAAACAGGTCGCCTCGGGTCGATTCGGCGTCACGAGCGAATACCTGGTCAACTCCGACGACATCCAGATCAAGATGGCCCAGGGTGCCAAGCCCGGAGAAGGGGGGCAGCTCCCGGGGCACAAGGTTTGGCCATGGATCGCCAAGGTGCGCTACTCGACGCCGGGCGTCGGATTGATCAGCCCGCCGCCGCACCACGACATTTATTCGATCGAGGATCTGGCCCAGCTGATCTACGACCTGAAGAATAGCAACTACAAGGCGAGGATCAGCGTTAAGCTCGTCGCCGAGGTTGGAGTCGGCACGGTCGCGGCGGGGGTCGCCAAGGCTCACAGCGACGTCGTCCTCATCAGCGGCCACGACGGAGGGACCGGCGCAAGCCCGCTGACCTCGCTCAAGCACGCGGGAATCCCCTGGGAGCTTGGGCTTGCGGAAACGCAGCAAACTCTGGTTCTCAACAAACTCAGGGATCGAATCGTCGTCCAGACCGACGGCCAGCTCAAGACCGGACGCGATGTCGTCGTCGCCGCGCTCCTGGGGGCGGAGGAATATGGCTTCGCGACGGCTCCCCTGGTTGTCATGGGTTGCATCATGATGCGGGTGTGTCATCTCGATACATGCCCGGTGGGAATCGCGACGCAGAATCCGAAGCTTCGAGAGAAGTTCCAGGGCAAGGCCGAGCACGTCGTCAACTTCTTCCATTACGTGGCCGAGGAGGTTCGCGAACTGATGGCGAAGCTCGGATTCCGCACCGTTTCCGAAATGATCGGCCGGAGCGATCTCCTCGACAAGCGTAAGGCCGTCGACCATTTCAAAGCCAAGGGACTTGATTTCAGCAAGATCTTTTATCGGCCGGATCTGGGGCCGGATGTCGCGGTTCGGAAGATTCAGGATCAGGACCACGGGATCGAGGCCTCGCTCGACTGGACAACCCTACTGCCGAAGGCGAAGCCCGCCCTCGATCGTGGCGAGCCGGTCTCACTTGATCTTCCGATCCGCAACGTGAATCGTACGGTCGGGACAATCCTCGGTTCGGAAGTCAGCCGACGCAAAGGCAGCGCGGGGCTTCCAGACGACACCATCAAGATCAAGTTCAGCGGATCGGCCGGCCAGAGCCTTGGAGCGTTCCTGCCTCGTGGAATTACCATCACCCTGGAAGGCGATTCCAATGACTACGCGGGCAAGGGCCTCTCGGGTGGCAAGCTCGTGATCTATCCGCCCAAATCGTCCACGTTCGTCCCCGAGGACAATGTGATCATCGGGAACGTCGCGCTTTATGGCGCGACTTCCGGCCGCGCCTTCTTCCGGGGCCGAGCGGGCGAACGCTTCTGCGTCCGGAATAGCGGCGCGATGGCCGTGGTTGAAGGCACCGGAGACCATTCTTGCGAGTATATGACCGGCGGGGTCACGGTTGTGATCGGCCCCACCGGCAGGAATTTCGCGGCGGGGATGAGTGGCGGCGTCGCCTTCGTTCTGGATGAGGCGGGCGATTTTGAGCGGAGATGCAACCTGGAGATGGTTGCGCTTGAGCCGCTCGCGGAGGTCGAGGACATTGATCTACTCCGTGATCTCCTCATCCAGCATGCAGGCTACACCGGCAGCACGGTCGCGGCAGGTCTCCTCCGGGATTGGGAATCCGCGAAAACTCGTTTCGTCAAGGTGATGCCGCTCGATTATCGACGAGTGCTTCTTGAACAAAAGAAAGCCGCCGAAATGGCCAAGTCCGAAGAGTCCCGTCAGCAGGTGGAGGTGAGTCGTGGGTAAGCCGACCGGGTTCATGGAGTATCCCCGCGAGTTACCGACTCGGCGGCGCGTCCAGGAGCGAGTGAACGATTTCCTGGAAGTCTACGATCCGTTCTCGGATGAAAAGCTCCGCGCCCAGGGGGCGCGGTGCATGGATTGCGGAATCCCATTCTGCCATCAAGGATGTCCGCTGGGGAACCTGATTCCAGACTGGAATGATCTGGTCTTCCGCGATCAGTGGCGCACGGCGATCGAACGATTGCATGCCACGAATAATTTTCACGAGTTCACCGGTCGACTTTGTCCGGCTCCTTGCGAAGCGTCGTGCGTCCTCGGCATCAACAGCGATCCGGTAACGATCAAGCAAATCGAGCTCAGTATCATCGAGCGCGCCTGGAATGAAGGCTGGATCGAGCCCAGGCCGCCGAAATTCCAAACCGGCAAGCGAGTCGCGGTTGTCGGCTCCGGCCCGGCGGGGCTCGCCTGTGCACAGCAGCTCGCTCGCGTCGGTCATGAAGTGACCGTCTTCGAACGAGCGGACCGGATCGGCGGCTTAATGCGCTACGGCATCCCCGACTTCAAGATGGAGAAACGCTACCTCGATCGCCGGCTCGAACAGATGGAGGCCGAGGGGGTCATCTTCAAGCCGGGGGTCAACATCGGGATTGATGTCACCGCGGAACAGTTGCTGGAAGAGTTCGACGCGATCAGCCTCTGCGGCGGTGCCACGATTCCCAGGGATCTTCCGGTAGAGGGAAGGAATCTGGATGGAATCCATTTCGCCATGGATTACCTCACCCTTCAAAACAAGGAGGGGGCCGGTGACGAGTTGGACAACTCGCAAAGGATCACGGCTAAAGACAAGCATGTGATCATCATCGGCGGGGGCGATACCGGGGCCGACTGCCTCGGGACCTCCCACCGTCAGAAGTGCAAGAGTGTGCACCAATTTGAAATCGTGCCTCGGCCTCCCGACTCACGAACCCCGACCAATCCCTGGCCCCAGTGGTCCAATGTCATGCGCGTCTCCTCCGCCCATGAAGAGGGAGGTGCTCGCGAGTATTCGATCAGCACCAAGCGATTCCTGGGGGAGAACGGTCGGGTCAAGTCGCTTGAGACGGTCCAGGTCGAGATGAAGCACATCGACGGCAAGATGCAATTCGTCGAGATCCACGGGACCGCGCCGATCTCGTCTTGCTCGCCATGGGATTCGTCGGCCCCGAACGTAAGGGGATGCTCGAGCAGTTCGGCGTCGAGCTTGATCGGATGGGGAATGTGAAGTCGGATGAAGCTCGGCGAACCAGCGTCCCCAAAGTCTTCACCGCTGGAGATATGACCCGAGGGCAAAGCCTCATCGTGTGGGCGATCGCCGAAGGGCGCCAGGCCGCTCATTCGATCGATGTGTTCTTGATGGGGAAATCCGACCTTCCCACCCCGCTCGATCACGGCAACGTGATGCGGCCTTTCGGTTAAGCACTGCAAACTCGAGATGTTTTCATCACAAGAGCCACGGCCGATCTGCATGACAGTCGGCCGTGGCTCTTGTTGTTTCGCACTTTGTTCCGATCTTTCCAATTACTTGGGCAATTTGGCGAGCACCGCTTTCGGGTTGGCGGTCACCTCTTTTTCGCAGCTCTTGCAGCAGAGATAGAAGGATTTGCCTTCCGCCGATACCTTGATGGGGGTGCCCATTTCTCCAAGCGGTTCATCACTCACCGGACAGATGGCCTGCTTGATCGCCTGATCCTGTTCGGTTGTCGGCAACTTCTTGATCTCGGCGATTTGCT
>CALKTZ010001042.1 GCA_937997355.1 uncultured Planctomycetales bacterium
AGCCCGATCACGATGGTGAAGCGCTCTCGACGCTCGCAGCCGATCGGGGTCGGGTGGGTGATCGAGAGGCGTTCCAGCGCGAAGTAGGGAGAGCGGGACAACGCTTCCCGAGTGCCCCCCCCTTCGATCGGCCGTTCCTCGGCTCGCCAGGGCTCGACCGGGCCTTTCGAGAAGTCGATCACCTCAAGCGACTGCTCGATGTGGAGCGGGCGGGGCTTGCCGTCGGGGCCGAGCCGATTCCAGTCGAAGACGCGGAAGGTTGTGTCGGACATCTGCTGGATCTCGGCGACGAGAACCCCCGCGCCGATGGCGTGGACCGTCCCGGCCGGGATCAGGATGCAGTCCCCCACGTTCGGGGTGAACTTGTGGAGCAGGCCCTCCACGGTTCCCTTGTCGATGGCCTCCGCGAAGGTCTCACGCGTGACCCCCGGCTTGAGGCCGGCGTAGATCAGGCCGGTTCCCGGCTCGACGTGCATCACGACCCAGGTTTCGGTCTTGCCGTTGTCGTTGGCCAGCCGTTTCCCCTGCTCGTCGTCGGGGTGGACCTGCACGGAGAGGTTCTGGTGGGCGTCGATGAACTTCACCAGCAGCGGGAACTGCCGAATCCCCCGGAGGCCGGGGCCGAGCAACTCGGCTCCTCGGGTTTGGATCAGGTCACGGAGCGAGGTTCCGGCGAGGGGGCCGTCGGCAACCTTGCTGACGTCATCGCCGTGATCCGAGATTTCCCAGCTTTCGGCGTAGTCCGTCCCCTCGCCGATCGGCTTGTGGAGGACGGTCCCCAGCAGGCGTCCTCCCCAGAGGTGCCGCTTCAGGATCGGCACGAATCGGAGGGGGGGGATGGGAGGCTTGTTCGATTCGGTTGCCTTTGCGGGGGTCGGCTTGTGGGCCGGCGTGGCCGACGGTTTCGACGATTTCCCCCCGCCGAAGAGTCGGGAGACCCCAAGCATGAAGATGATCGTCAGCGCGTCGACGGCCTCTTTCTTGTTGATCTTCGACACCCCGGCGCGTCGGTTCTCGAATAGGATGGGGGTCTCGCCGATCCGGCAGCCGACCGTCCGGCACCAGTAGAGGATCTCTTCCTGGAACGAGTAGCCCCGCGAGCGGACGGCGTCGAAATCGATCTGGGCGAGCTTGGAGACCCGGTAGCACCGGAAGGCGCCGCTGTTGTCCTTGCTGCTGAGCCCCAGGAACAGGCGAGCGTACCAGTTGATGCCGGTGCTCATGAACTTGCGCTTGAGGTTGAATTCCCCTTCGACTCCCCCCCCCGGGACATAACGCGAGCCGATCATGACGTCGTGATTCGACATCCCGGCCAGGATCGCCGGGATGAAGCGCGGGGGATGGCTGAAGTCGCCGTCGAGGTTCAGGAGCAGGTCGTAGCCGCGATCGATGGCGAATTTCATCGCCTCGATGGTGGCGGTCCCCAACCCGAGCTTGCCCGCTCGGTGAATGATATGAATCCTGGGGAGTTCGGCCTTGAGTTCCTCGGCGATCCGGCCGGTGCCGTCCGGGGAGTTGTCGTCGATGACGAGGATGGAGCAATTCGGGGCAAACTGGCGGATCGTTTCGACGAGCGGGCGGAGGTTGCCGGCCTCATTGTAGGTGGCCAGCGTGATGAGGAGATTCGGGTCTCCGGCGTCCCCGGATACGGTTTCGATAGGCAACGTGGCGGCTTCGGACACGGCCATAAATCCCAAGGTGATCCGGCTTCAGGGGAGTTCGAGGAGGTAACCCAGCTTCAGCGGAGTGTTCAAGGCAGAGCTCGCCCATAAACCCCCGGCTGTCACTCGATCCATCCGACCCAATTTGCGAAAAGAACGCTCAGGATAGCCTCGGAGTGGCTGACGCGCCAAGCACGACGGTGTCGATCGACGCGAATTGTTCCGCCGTGAGCGTCCCCTGGTGGATTCGGGGGGATTGTGGTAGTCTCGATTTTACAGGAACGCCCCCGCTCGGCTTGGCCGTCCCCGCGAGGCCGAAGAGCGGTGCCGCTTGGAAAGGGTTCCGGCCTCGGGACTGGCCGTTGCAACTCGCGTCTCCTCTCCACCCGCCGGCCCTCGGCGATTACCGTCGGACAACGCTCGGTTGATTCATTTCCATGCCCACCGATCAAGATCTGTTCGCCGAAGAAAAGCAGATGGCCACCATGAGTTTCGGTGACCATATCGAGGAATTGCGGATCCGCCTCGTCTTCGCGCTGATCGCCCTGTTCGTCGGGATGATCATCGCGTTCATCCCCCCGCTGTATCTCGGCCAGCGCGTCCTCAAGACGATGGAAGAGCCCGCGCGGGCGGCCCTGGAGGACTTCTACAGCGAGCAATACAAGCAGCGGGTCGACGCCGCCGCGGAAGTCAAGGCGGTCGCGCCGCCGCTCGAAGCGATCGTCGAGGCGGATAAATTCGTCGAGGCGCTCAAGAAGGTCGCGCCGAACCTGGCCCTCCCCGAGCCGGAAACGCTCGCGGGAAAGGAGCTCAACTTCCCGCTCCGCTATTACGAGGCGGGGATGATTCAGAACATCCAGAAGGGGACCGTGCTCCCGGACAACATCATCTCGCTGGCGCCGCTGGAGACCATCACCATCTTCTTCACGGTCTGCCTGGTGACGGGATTGGTGATCGCGAGCCCGGTCGTCTTCTATCAGGGGTGGGCGTTCGTGGCGGCGGGGCTCTATCGTCATGAGCAGCACTACGTCAAGAAATTCCTCCCCCTCTCGCTCGGCCTGTTCCTGTCGGGAGTCTTCCTCTGCTTCTTCTTCGTGCTGCCGCTGACGCTCCGGTTCCTGCTCGATTTCAATGTCTGGCTCGGGGTCGCGCCGACCCTCCGGCTCAGCGAGTGGATGAGCTTCGCCACGATCCTCCCGCTCGTCTTCGGCCTGAGTTTCCAGACGCCGCTCATCATGCTGTTCATGGAGCGGATCGGCATCTTCACGATCGACGATTATCGATCCAAGCGGAGGATCGCCATCCTGGTCATCGTGGTCGCGGCGGCCGTGCTGACCCCCGGCCAGGACCCGATCAGCATGGGCTTGCTCTCGATCCCCATGGTCGTCCTGTACGAGTTGGGGATCATCCTGATCGGCCGGGGCCATGCCAGGAATGTCCCGTCGCTGACCGGGTGAGGGTTCCGACGATCGGGAGTCGTCCGCGCGAACATGGCGGGCCTGTTCGTGTCGAAAAGTTGGTTGAGATCGGCAACGGGGATGATTTCCTGAGATCGGGATCGATTCGAGATGAACGACAGGCGGGGGATCGTCTATCTGGTGGGGGCGGGTCCGGGAGACCCCGGCCTGCTCACGAGGCGAGGGGCCGAAGCCCTGCGGCTCGCGGACGTGGTGGTTTATGACCACCTCGCCAGCCCCAGGCTCCTCGACCTCGCCCCGGCGGACGCCGATCGCATCTGCGCGGGCAAGTCGAGCGGCCATTGCACGCTCAATCAGGACCAGATCAATCGGCTCCTGGTCGAGCATGCCCGGGCCGGGCGAACGGTGGTCCGCCTGAAGGGGGGCGATCCGTTCGTCTTCGGCCGAGGGGCCGAGGAGGCGGATTATCTTCGGAAGGCGGGGATTTCCTTCGAGGTTGTACCCGGCGTCACGGCGGGGGTCGGCGTGACCGCCTACGCGGGGATTCCCGTCACGCATCGGGCGATTTCGTCGGCCGTGGCGTTCATCACCGGCCACGACGATCCGGAAGCCGCCGACGGCCGGAGCCGGCTCGACTGGCGCGCGATCGCCGACTTCCCCGGCACCCTGGTCATCTAC
This sequence comes from uncultured Planctomycetales bacterium, assembly GCA_937997355.1. Taxonomy (GTDB): domain Bacteria; phylum Planctomycetota; class Planctomycetia; order Isosphaerales; family Isosphaeraceae; genus CALKTZ01. Next base: position 3,758 of record CALKTZ010001042.1, read on the forward strand.
ATGGGGGTGACCCACCTGGCGGCCATCTGCCGGTCGTTGATCCGGAACGGAAAGGTCGGGACGACGCCGGCCGCCGTGGTGGAATCGGGAACCTTGCCGACTCAGCGCACCACGATTGGAACCCTGGAAACGCTCCCGGAAATCGCGGCCCCGCGAAGGATCAGGCCGCCGGCGCTCCTGGTGGTCGGCGGCGTCGTCGACATGCGGGAGAAGGTGGGCTGGTTCGAACATCGCCCCCTCCTCGGCCGGCGGATCGTGGTCACGCGCCCGGCCGACCGCGATGCGGAAAGCTCCTCGCTCTCGATTCTCGAAATGCTCGGCGCCGAAGTCATTTCCGCCCCGACCGTCGAGATTTTGCCGATCACCGACCCCGGGCCGCTCGACGCCGCGATCGACCGCATCGGCGAGTTCGACTGGCTGGTCTTCACCTCAAGCCACGGCGTCCATCATTTCCTGACTCGACTTTTCGCCCTGGGACGAGACCTTCGCGCCCTGGGGCGAATTCGGATCGCCGCCATCGGCCCGGCCAGCGCGGATACGCTGGCTCGTTATCACCTGAAGGCCGACCTGGTCCCCGAGTCGGCCCGCTCCGAAGGGCTCGCCGATCGATTGGTGGCCGAGGCGCGCGGCGGCAAGATCCTGTTCGCGCGGGCCGATCGCGGCCGTTCCGTGCTCCAGGAGGAGCTGGCCAAGGTGGCCGAGGTCCGTCAGGTGCCGGTCTATCACAATGCCGACGCGACCGAGCTGAATCCGGCGGTGATCGATCGGATTCGAGAAGGGTCCGTCGACTGGATCACGATCACCAGTTCGGCGATTGTGACCCGGCTGCACGCGCTCCTGCCCGACGAGGCCCGAAGGCGCATCGGCCAGGAAATTCGCCTGGCGAGCATCAGCCCCGTGACGACCGC
>CALKTZ010001043.1 GCA_937997355.1 uncultured Planctomycetales bacterium
ATGTGCATCTCGGCGTGATTGATCCCGAATGCCTTGATCTGGATCACCACGTGACCGGCCTTCGGCTCCGGCTCGGGTATCTCCTTGTAGACGAGGCTGTCGAGTCCCCCGAACTTTTCGATGACAATGGCACGCATCTCGAAACCTCCGATCACATATGAGCAAACCCGCCACGATCGAGCCGCGACCAGGCACGGCGGCGAACTCAACCCTCCAGGAATTCCCGGATCGCGTTCGCGATCGGTTCACCATGCGTTTCCAGCGCGAAATGGCCGGTGTCGAAGAAGCGAACATCGGCCTCCGGAAGATCGCGCCGATAGGCCTCCGCGCCGGCCGGGAGGAAGAATGGATCATTCCGGCCCCAGACGGCCAGGAACCGAGGCCGTTGCTCGCGAAAATAGGCCTGGAACGCGGGATACAAAGCCACGTTGCTCGCGTAATCGCGGAACAGATCGAGCTGAATCTCGTCGGCTCCCGGTCGAGCCAGATAGAAGTCATCAAGCGAAAAACCATCCGGAGAAAGAGCCGTCACATCGGAGACGCCGTGGGTATATTGCCAGAGGGTTGCTTGAGGGGTCAGCAATGTGCGGAGCGCCTCTCTGTTGGCCGGCGATGGCTCCCGCCAGTATGTCCGGATGGGATTCCAGCCGTCGCTCAGACCTTCCTCGTAGGCATTGCCGTTCTGCGAGATGATCGCCGCGATCCGCTCCGGGTGACGCATGGCGATGCGGAAGCCCGTCGGCGCACCATAGTCGAAGACGTAGAGCGCAAATCGGTCGAATCCGACAAGCTCCGTGAACCTCCCCACGACCTTGGCGAGATTGTCAAACGTGTAGCTGAACTCATCACGCGACGGCATCGCCGTACGACCGAAGCCCGGGAGGTCGGGGGCGAGGATGTGAAAACGATCGGCGAGCCGCGGGATGAGATCTCGAAACATGTGGCTCGAGGTAGGAAAGCCATGGAGCAGCAGCAACCTGGGAGCCCCGGGAATCCCGGCCTCGCGATAAAAAACGTCGAATCCGTCGACATCGATCGTTCGGTAACGCACGGGCGACATGTTCGGCTCCCTTGGGAATCAGAAGCAACAAACATCCTGCGAACTCATTCCCATCGGTCAGTTGACGTTCAGCAACTCTGGAAACAGAATCACAACGAGGAAGACGAAAGCCTCCCGATAACCTTCCAAACAACGACAATCAGGTTACGCCGAACTCAGTAACCAGTCAATTCAACTTTAGGCGGTTACCGAAAGTCTAAAGGATCGCACCTTCGAATGGGTACTCACAGGCCGCCGGCATTCTTCCTATCCGGCTCTCTCGGACTCGATTTCCTCAATACCCTCGCCACCCCGATTGACGAGCAGGTGGACTGGATCCACGATGGCGACGGTCTACTCTCCTGGCTTGAACAGGCGGGGCTCGTACCGGGGAAGACCTTGAAGGCGCTGAAAGCCCAGGCCATGCCGGGCGAAATCGACAGCGTCGCGGCGCAAGCCCGGAACTTGCGAGAATGGTTCCGAGGGTTCTTGAAGGCCCGGGCGGGAAGAAAGCTAATGGCCGAGGACCTCCGAGCCCTCGAGCCGTTGAACCGTCTGCTCGATCGCGATGAACGATTCAATCAGATCGTGGCGGGGTCGATGGATGAGGAACCCATCCTGAAATTGCAGACGCTCCGACGATGGCGCTCCCCCGAATCGCTGCTCCTGTCGATCGGCGAAGAAATTGCCAACTTCGTTTGCGGCGAAGATTTTCAGTACGCGAAGGCCTGCGAAGGATCCACCTGCACATTACTCTTCGTGGATCGGACGCGGGGACCTGGCCGTCGATGGTGCAGCATGGCCATCTGCGGGAATCGCGCGAAGCAGGCCGCTCATCGCAACCGTCGCAAGACAGACCGATAACCGAATCGAACCGGACATTTGCCTCAGGCGCGCCAGGCCAAGTCGTTATTCTTCCCGCACTCCGTACGTCTCGCCCCAGGCGTGCATCGCGAGGAGGATCGGTTCCAGTTGCTTGCCGCTCGGGGTGAGCGAGTATTCCACCATCGGCGGGATCTGTTGATGGACTTCCCGGTGGATCACCCCGCATGCCTCCAACTCCCGGAGTTGACGGGTGAGAGTCCGCGCCGAAATCCCCTTCAGTAATCTGGAAAGCTCGCCGAACCGTTTCGGCCCTTCGAGCAGATAATGGATCACCAGGACCTTCCAGCGGCCCCCGATCGCCGCAATCGTCGTCTCGACCGGGCAGCTCACCGACTTCTTGCCGTTCTTGCGGGCTTTGGGCAATGGCATGAGGGGTTACTAACCTTCGGGATACTTACTTCCAAGAACGCCCATAATTGCAATCCTGGCCATTGGGGCGTACAAAGTCAATCGAGCGAGTTGTCGTTTCGCAACGACCCGGCCAATCTCCGATCGCAATCAAATCTCGCGTCAATTCTCTCCTTCGAGAAAGGACCCATCATGGCCGATCTCTTCAAATACCGCCGTCTGGATAAGGCCGATGCCGCCGTATTGCTCGTCGACCATCAGTCCGGCCTGTGCAATATCGTCGGCGACTTCTCCCCCGACGACTTCAAGAACAACGTGCTCGCACTGGCCGATGCCGCGAAGTACTTCGGCCTGCCGACGATCCTTACCACCAGCTTCGAAACCGGCCCCAACGGCCCCCTCGTCCCCGAGCTGAAGGAACTTTTCCCGAATGCTCCCTACATCGCCCGTCCGGGGAACATCAACGCCTGGGACAACGAGGATTTCGTCAAGGCCGTGAAGGCCACCGGCAAGAAGCAACTGATCATCGCGGGGGTCGTCACCGAGGTTTGCGTGGCGTTCCCGGCCCTCTCCGCGAGGGAAGAAGGCTACGAGGTCTTCGTGGTGACCGACGCATCCGGGACCTTCAACAAGACGACCCGGGACGCGGCCTGGTTGCGCATGCAGGCGGCGGGCGTTCAGCTCATGACCTGGTTCGGCATGGCCTGCGAGCTTCATCGCGACTGGCGCAACGACATCGAAGGGTTGGGCACGCTTTTCTCGAATCATCTCCCTGCATACCGGAACCTCATCACCAGCTACAACGCCAAGAGATAATCCCAGCCGCCAGGAGACCGATCGTGAAAGACCTCATCAGCATCGTCCGGAACGTCGAGCCCCACTGGGTGGGCAACGGCTTCCCCGTCCGCTCGATGTTCTCCTATCACTCCCATCCGGATCGGGTCAGCCCGTTTCTGCTGCTCGACTATGCCGGCCCCGCCGACTTCGAGCCGTCGGGCGAGCAGCGAGGAGTCGGCGAGCACCCGCATCGGGGGTTCGAGACGGTCACCATCGTCTACCAGGGGGAGCTTGAACACCGAGATTCGGCGGGCAACAGCGGCAAGATCGGCCCCGGCGACGTGCAATGGATGACGGCCGCCTCCGGCGTGGTCCACGAGGAATGGCACGAGCAAGCGTTCACGCGCCGCGGCGGCATCCTGGAGATGGTGCAGCTCTGGGTGAACCTCCCGAGCAAGGACAAGATGTCGCCGCCTCGCTACCAGGAGATCCTCGACCGGCAGATCCCCCGCGTCGCGATCGGCGAATCGGGAGAAGCGAGGGTGATCGCCGGTGAGTTCGACGGCGCGAAGGGGCCGGCCCGGACCTTCACCCCGATCACCCTGCTCGATTTGAGACTCAAGAGCGGGGCCGGGGCCGACATCCCGATCCCGGACGGCGACACCGCGCTCGCCCTCGTCTTGAAGGGGCAGGTATCGCAGGGCGGGGGAGGATCGGCCCGCACCGCGGAGCTTGCGGTCTTCGATCGCTCGGGCGATCGCATCGCCATCCGGGCGGAAGAAGACTCGACGCTCCTGGTGCTGGGGGGCACGCCGATCGACGAGCCGGTCGTCGGGCAAGGGCCGTTCGTCATGAACACCGAGGCGGAGATCCGCCAGGCGATCCTCGATTATCGTCAGGGGAAAATGGGGCACCTGGTTTCATAGAAAAGCGAGGGTGCCGCGGATTCAACGAGCTTCGGGTCCATCCATCTGCCGCCGTTTCCAATCCTCGTAGAGATCCAACCCGGATTCCATGCGGACCGGGATGTGGCAAATCGTCATGGACTGTTCGGCGAAGGGTTTCGCGAGGTCTTCATAGATCGCGGCCGTTGAGAGCCCATAGGGTTCGCCATCGTCGTTGGAGTGGGCATAGGCCACCTTGCCCACTCCGGCCAACCGCATCGCCGCCATGCACATCGGGCAGGGATGTCCGCTGGCGTAGACCTCGCAGCCCTGGAGGTTGGCCGAGCCGAGCGCCCGGCTCGCGGCGCGGATGGCGGTCAGCTCCGCGTGCGCCGTGGGGTCGTTGGTGCGGTGGATCTCATTGACGCCGGTTGCGATCGGCTGGCCGTCCTTGACGACGACCGCGCCGAATGGTCGACCGCCTTGAATACTATTCGCATGGGCCAACTCAATCGCCTCGCGCAGAAAGCGTTCTTCGGCGGACATGGGCACGCTCCTGATCTCGGTTCTGCTCGCTTCGCGCATCAAATGGCCACACCGCGATTTTCGCGAGCATCGGCGATTCCCGTCAACCGTGACCACGCCTCGTCCCTGGACGATCGGCCGGTTCACGGATAGAACGGAACGGAGGAGGGGGTTCCCCCGATGGATACGCGATCAACCAGGGAGTATT
>CALKTZ010001044.1 GCA_937997355.1 uncultured Planctomycetales bacterium
CTGGGTCTTGGGCGGGGCGCGATTGATCTCGTCGGCCAGCACCATGTTGGCGAAGACCGGGCCGTGGACGAACTGGAAGATGCGTCGTCCCTCCTCGGTTTCCTGCAAGATGTCGGTGCCGGTGATGTCCATCGGCATCAGGTCGGGGGTGAACTGGATCCGGCTAAAGCTGAGCGAGAGGGTTTCGGCGAGCTTGCTCACCAGGAGGGTCTTGGCCAGCCCCGGCACCCCCATCAGCAGCGCATGGCCCCGCGAGAACATGCAGATCGCCAACCGCTCGATCGTCCGCTCCTGCCCCACGATGACCCGGGCCAGTTCGGCCCTGAGCCGTGAGTAGACTTCCCGAAGTTGGTCGATCGCCTGGACGTCATCGTCGCTGAGCGGTCCGTGCGCCGTCGGAGTTGTCGCATCCATCGCCGGGAGTTACTCCAGGAACTTTTGGATCGTTCGATCGGGCCGATAGGCTTTCATGCCTCGCGGGTAATGGCCCGATTCGGTCGGCCTCGCCCGCGAGCCTCGACAATTGTCAGTTATCGCCGGACGCTTTTCCAGTCTCTTCCCGACAATTTGCACATCGCCGATTCGCGGGAAAGCTCGATTTATTATCGAGGGCAAAGGCTGTTGAGGTATTCTTCCAGGTTGGTGTAGCCGTCCTGATTGCGGTCGCCGTTGCGGTCGGCCGGATCGTCGGGGTTCAGGTTGTGGGCGATTTCCCAGGCGTCGGGCATGCCATCCCGATCTCGGTCGGCGGGGGCTTGCTTGCCCTTCAGCTCGGGCCAGCCGCCGACCTCATCCTGCGAGTCGATCCGGCGGTGGGTCCGGTCGCGGACCCCCGCGACGAGCCGGGCGTCGGCGGCATCGCGGGCCAGGGACGCCCCCGCCTTGGAAAGCACAAGCTCGTAGGCGGATTTGGGATTCTGGGTGGCGGGGCGGTCGGCCTCGGCGACGTACGGAACGGGCGATTCGAAAACCTCGCGAGTGGTATTCCCGTAACTCGCTGAAGGCTCTTGCGAGTATTTATAGGCGACGGCCAGATAATTGTCCTTCGACCATTCGACGCTCGGCTCGAAGAAGTTGTCTCGCAGATAGCCGTGTGCATTGTGAACGTCGGCATGTCCCGCCTTCACTCCCAGCGGCCAGGCATTGGGCCTGGTGTTCGGGCCGGGGCGGTAATAGTTGCCGACCGCTTCAATCCGACAATTGCCGAGGTTGGTCGGGCCTTCCCAGTTGTAGACGACGTTATTTCGGAAGTCGACCACGGCCTCCGCGATCGTCTCCGAAGAGGCACCCAGCGTCGGATGGCGGTTCCGGCTGCTCGCAAGAAGATTGTGGTGAAGCGTAACGTTCCCCTTCAGCTTCCGCCATGACGAGAGCATCGCGTGCTCACCCTTGTGGTGGGTTGCCCTGTTCAGCGCCTCGGCGAAGATCGACCACTGGAGCGTGATATTCGAGGCATACGCGAGATCCATGATCCCGTCGATTCCCCATGATGCGCTGACGTGGTCGAGCATGATGTCGTGGACATGCTCGACGTTGATCGCGTCGTCGGACCCGGGGGGCTGCGACTTGTCTCCCAACCGGACACGGAGATAACGGACGATGATGTCCGACGCGTTCTTGATCTGAAACATCTGATCCTTGAGCGCGATTCCGTCTCCGGGAGCGGTCTGTCCCGCGATCGTGAGGAATGGCTTGTCGATCAGAAGCCGCTTCTTGAGTTCGATCGTTCCCGAGACGTCGAAGACGATCGTTCGAGGGCCGTTCG
>CALKTZ010001045.1 GCA_937997355.1 uncultured Planctomycetales bacterium
GTGCCGGGTGACCGCGACGCCGTCGGCCGCGCCGGCGGCGACCAAGCCCGCACCGAAGGGCAATTGATCTCGGCTGCCTCCGAGATCCTGTTTACAATTGGGCCTCGCCTCCGCGATCATTTTCGATTTTCGGGGGCGAGGCCCGATGTTTTTGTCCGGTGCAAACATCCGGGGCGAAGTCGTTTCCCCCATCGACGCCCGATCGATTACAATGGGGACGATGTTCCCTCGGGCCTGGTCCTCCGCGAGTGACTGACGTCTTACCTCGTCGCCGCGAAGAGAAAGGGCCGGGCCCGCGCGTGATTCCGGGGCGTCGCACCTACTTCTCAACGAAAGCGGCATAGAGGGATGAGTGGAGTTGCGGAACAGACGATCCGGGTCGGACATAGCCCCGATTCGGACGATGCTTTCATGTTCTACGCCTTGACGCACGACAAGCTCGACACGGGGGGCTTGCGATTCGTTCACCAGCTCGAGGATATCGAAACCCTGAACCGCCGCGCCCTCGACGGAGAGCTTGAGGTCTCGGCGGTCAGCATCCACGCCTTTTCGCATCTGGCCGATCGCTACGCCTTGCTGGCATCGGGTTCGAGCATGGGGGATCGCTACGGCCCGACGATCGTGGCGCGCGAGCCCTGGACGCTCGACGACCTGAAGGGACGCACCATCGCGATCCCCGGCAAGCTGACGACCGCCTATCTGACGCTCCAGCTTTGCCTGGGCAAGGATGTCTCGGTCACCGTGATGCCGTTCGATCAGATCCTCCCGGCCGTGGTCGAGGGGAAGGTCGATGCCGGCCTGATCATCCACGAAGGGCAGCTCTATTACGGCGAGAAGGGGCTGCACAAGGTCGTCGATCTCGGCGAATGGTGGGTCCAGGAGACCGGATTGCCCTTGCCGCTGGGGGGGAACGTCGTCCGCAAGGATCTCGGCGCGGCCCAGGTCGAGAAGATCGCCTCCCTGCTGAAGCAGAGCATCCAATACGCCCTGGCGCACCGTTCGGAGGCGCTCGACTACGCCCTCGGCTACGCGAGAGACCTCGACCCGGCGATGGCCGATCGCTTCGTCGGCATGTACGTGAACGACTGGACCGTCGATTATGGCCCGCGAGGCCGCGAGGCCGTGCGGACACTGTTGAAGCGCGCCTGGGAAGCCGGCCTGGCCCCCGGCCCCTTCGAAATCGATTTCGTCGGTTGAACGGTAGCCCGCCCGCCCCGTGCGCCGGCCGTCTCCCTGGCTGTTCAATCCATTTGCCCGTGTTCGGCCTTCCCCGCGGGAAGGCCGATGGATCATCTTCCTGTTTTCGTTGAACTCCGAATTCGTTCGATCACTTCGAAGGGATGAGTCATGTCGAAGTCCTTCAATGCCCTGGCGACGTTCGAGTCGGGCGGTCAAACCTATCAGTACTATCGGCTCCAGGCGCTCCAGGAGGCCGGGCTCGACATCTCGCGGCTGCCGTTCTCTCTGAAGGTCTTGCTCGAGAATCTCCTCCGTTATGAAGACGGGGTGACGGTCACCGCCGACGACATCAAGGCCCTCGCAACCTGGGACCCGAAGGCAACCCCTTCGCGCGAGATCGCGTTCCGCCCCAGCCGAGTCCTGCTCCAGGAATCGGATGGGGGGAGATCCGAAGCAGATCAACCCGCTCCAGCCGGTCGAGCTGGTCATCGACCACTCGGTTCAAGTTGACGAGGCGGGAACCTCGCTCGCCTTCTTCGCCAACGCCGAGCTCGAATTTCAGCGCAATCGCGAGCGATACGCCTTCCTCCGCTGGGGCCAGAACGCCTTCGAGGATTTCAAGGTGGTCCCCCCCGACACGGGGATCGTCCACCAGGTCAATCTCGAATACCTCGCCCGCGTCGTCTTCACCGGCAACGACGCTGCCAGCAAGAACCTCGCCTATCCCGATACCCTCGTCGGGACCGATTCTCACACGACCATGATCAACGGGCTCGGGGTACTCGGCTGGGGCGTCGGCGGCATCGAGGCCGAGGCGGCCATGCTCGGCCAGCCGG
>CALKTZ010001046.1 GCA_937997355.1 uncultured Planctomycetales bacterium
TGGCGATGATCACGATCTCGGGCTTCTCGGCCGCCAGGAGTTCGCGAAAGTCGCGATATTTCTTGGGCTGGTCGGTCGTCTTCTGGGAGAGGTCGGCCCAGGATTTGGCGAGTTGCCGGTCGTCGACGTCGCAGAGTGCAACCATCTCGCAGACGCCCGAAGCGATCGCCTCGCGTCCGATATTCGTCCCCCACCAGCCGCAGCCGATGAGCGCGGTCTTGTACCGTTTGTCGGCCTTGGATGCCGCATGAACCGTCGGGGCGTGGAGGGCCGCACCAAGGGCCAGGGATGACCCCAGCAGATCGCGTCGGGAAAGAGGCATGGCGTCCTCGGCTTTGAGAGGTGTTCGCGGGACAAACCGGTTCCAAATCGCCAGTCAGTCTGCCCGGCCGCCTCGGGGGATGCAAGCCTCTTGAGCCTCGATCCGAGACTTCGGCCGCCGGATGACAGGCCGATTCAAGCCTTGGGAAACTTCCAGATGTCGAGGGCGTTCTTGCCGAGCATCCGCAGTCGATCCTCGGGAGTCAGGAAGTCGAGGGCGTTGTCGACGAATTCGAGCTCCTTGTCCATCGGCAACTCCCAGCGAGGCCGGGGATAGCCGGTGCCCCAGATGAGCCTGGAACCGCCGAATTCTTCGTAGGTCGCCTTGAAGAAGGGGATCGTTTCCCTGTACGGAAACCTGTTCGAAGTGGACAGTTCATAGGGTTCGGACGCGCTGACCCAAACCTGTGGAAACTTCTTCAGGAGGAACATCTTGAGGAACTCGGGCCAGGGGTCGGCCAGTTTGAGATCGGGCTTGCCGAGATGATCGATCACAATCTTCACCCCGGGGAAGCGCCCGGCCATGTCGGCGAGCATCGGCATTTGATGAGGGAGGATATAGAAGTTGAAAACCGCTCCCAGGCGTTCGGCCTCCTTCCAGATCGGATACTGGCTCTTGTCGTTCAACCACGAAAGCTTCGGGTGGTAGATCGGGCTGAACCGCATCCCCTGAAAGCCCTTCTCCTTGATCCAGGACCTGAGACGTTCCGGGGCTTTGGGATTGTGGGGGTCGAGGAGGCCGTGCGCCACGAATCGGTTGGGGGCCTGCCGGAGCGAGTGTTCGGTGTACGAGTTGTCCCAACCGAAGTAGCGGGGAGTGATGAGGACCCCGTATTTGATTCCGAACTCGTCCATCTGCGCGATCTGGTTCTCGATCGGCGCGGGCATGTTCGGCCTGGCACTCGGATTCTCCGGATGGCCGAACGGAAACTTGCGATCGATCGTCCAGACCTCGATATGGGTGTCGACCAGGAGCCGAGGCTGCTTCGTGACCAGGCCGGCGGCCGCCTGCACGAGGAACGATCGGCGATCGATCAATGATCTCATCAAAAAATCCTCATCGAAAGCTTTGAATCAGCGGATCTCGACATCCCAGGGCCACGCGAATGTCGGGCGATTGGCGTATCGCTTCATCTTGAACCTGAATTTCGAGCCGGCGCCGGGCGCCAACTCGATGGTCAACGTCGGCGCATTGACCTGAATTTTCGAACCGTCGTGCTCGACTTCCAGGAGTTGATGCTCGGCATAGGCCCCTCCCTGAACCACGACGGTCCTCCAATCGCTGGGACTCAAATTCACCAGCGAGAGGGTCGCGCCTTCGGCGGACAGGGACTCGATCAGGGCTCCCACGTCTTCGGGAAGTCCCGGACGCTTCCGGGCGGGGTCGAAGTAGCGAAAGCGGCTCGCCGTGATGTTTGGGGAGCAATCCCCCCAGGGCGAGTTGGATCAGCGAATGAACGGTTGCCGGATTGTAGGGCATGGGGTCATCGGAGAGCCGAGTATCGGGCGTCGACGGGTCTGCCCGCATCTCCGCGACCTTCTTCCGAAGGGTGTTGAAGTCACCCCGCAGTGCTCGCTCGGGAAAGCCCGGGTCGTTCCCTTCGAGATAGGCCAGCCAGCCCGAGGAGTTGGTCGGGAGGCGTTTCCGATCGTCGTCCTTCATCGACCAGTAATAGATTTCGAATGCGCCGTGGGAGTAAGGCTCAGGGCGATAGTCGTACCAGCCGCCGTCCC
>CALKTZ010001047.1 GCA_937997355.1 uncultured Planctomycetales bacterium
TCAGGACGGCGATGATGGCGATGACGACCAGCAATTCGATCAGCGTGAAGCCCGATGGGCGCGGCTTTGAGCCCGTCGATTGACCAACGCGGTGCATGGTTCTCACTCCCTGAAGGAACGATCGGTTTCGAGAAGAAGAAGAAAGATCGAGAAAAAAGGACGCTTTCAATGCACGACACCCTGATCCTGAAACCTCCTCACGAGGTCTCGGAAGAACCGGATACTAGCATAAGAGTGCGGATGCGTTCGTGAATGTCGTGCGAAGAGAAGAGGTGTTCTTGCTGAACTTCGAATGTACGAGCGCCAATACGCGCGGTCAATGGCGAATTCGTTCGAAACTCCGGTCACTTTTGGCGAAAGTTCACGCACGGTTCATGGCGTGTTCCCGAAAGTTTCAAAACGGCCGTAACTGTCCTGGCGAATCCACAGGCCGGACATGATGCCTGAAGGGAGGTAATCCCGCCTCAGGATCGCGCTCAATTCGGGATAAGGGGGATAGGCGACGAAGACCAATGGAGGCTTGTGCTCCTCGATCGCCGAGACGATCGCCCGGGTCCTCGGCTCGATCAAGGGGTGATTGCGGCCGGCCTGATCGCGCAGCAGGTTGTCGGTGAAGACGTGCGGCGTGACGTTGTCGAATCTCGAATAGAAATAGAGGGGGCTCTGCCAGCCCCAGAGGACCAGTTGCGGATCGTCCCAGATCGAGGCCCCTCGCCGAGCCAGGTCGCGCCCCATCCGGCGGAGCACCACCCATTGCCTGCCCCCCTTGTAGCGGATCGTCAACTGCTCGGGGGGGACGTTCAGGTAGTCTCGAACCTGAAGCACCACGGTTGTCGAGATCGCCACCAGGAAGAGCGCGAGCGAGACGGCCAGGAGTTGCATCCGCCCCTGCCGGACCGCCCGGATCGGCCAGAGGTCGCGGATCGCGGCGAGGAGATCGCCGCAGCAGATCGCCAGCACGAGCGCCAGACCGGGGACCGGCAGCAGGTAGTAATGCGCCCAATAAAGACCCGGCAAGACGATCTGGAGCATCGCCGAAACCGTCCAGCCCGCGACGATCCGTCGCGAGGCCGTCGTCTCTCGGCGGAACCCGAGCATCGCCATCGCGGGGAACGCGGCCAGCCAGATCGGCCAGCTCCCGGTCCCCCACCAAACCAGGTAGTCGGTGCGTCCGAAGGGCCAGGGGAGCTCCCCCTTGGGATCGGCGTTGCCGGTGAGCCATCGGATCAGGGGGGACGGGGCATTCGGCTCGGGGAGGGTGTCGGTCGCCAGGGCGGGGCCGTATCGGAAGATATCCTCATACGCCGCGGGACCGGCCCCTTGCAGGATCAGAACCAGGGCCGCCAGGCCACAGACGGCCGCCGCGCCGAGGCCGATCGCGAGCCCGTCTCGCAACATCTTTCGCCAGTGTTCCCCGGTGGAGAGGAGGATCTCGGATTTCTCCTCGCGCCGGCCGAATTCTCGAAACGCCAGCGCGACCGCATAGAAGAGCACATGCGTGACGGCCACCTGCTTGACGAGCATCTCCGCGCCGAGGAATACGCCGCCGAGCCCGAACCAGAGGACCCCCTCCTTCTTCCAGGCGAGGAGGAAGCAGGCGAGCGACGCCACGCCGAACAGGTTCATGAAGTGTTCCATGTTGGCGCCGTTGCCGTAGAGGTACGGGTCGGTGCTGAGCAGGATGGAGAGGAGCCCGGCCAGCACGCCGGTCCCGGCCCCTCGGATCGCGGCGGCGATCCACCAGACGAGGACGATCGTCGCCAGCACCGGGACCAGGGGCATCACCCGGATCGCCAGCTCCTCATAACCGCCGACTGCCACCGCCGCGGCATAGAGCCAGTAGCCGAGCGGCGGCTTGTTCTCGGTGAGGTCGCGATACATCACGTCCCCCCGGAGCATCCGGTGGCCGATGTAGGCGTAGATCGCCTCGTCGCAATCGAGGGGCTCGGTCTCGCCGATGCAGGCGGGCCACGCGTTGATCCCGTAGGCGTCGCGCAGGGTCGGGCCGAAGGTGTGCCCGCGATACCAGGTCGCGAAGAGGAGGAGCGGAATCAAGGTGAGCCAGGCCCAGCGTTTCGGCATCGTTCGGCGAACCTCGGGGATTTCGTGGCGAGTGGATTTGGTCCGTTAACCGTCAACCTCTGTGTCACGCGATCGGGCGAATCCGTCCGGCGGCGGTCTCCCGACCCCGCCGAAAAGCTCAACCATAGGTCTCCCAACCATCGCTTTTGGCGTTATCGCGCGAAAAATGGGACAGGC
>CALKTZ010001048.1 GCA_937997355.1 uncultured Planctomycetales bacterium
GATCCAGCCCTTCCGTCGCGAAGGCGAACGGGACTCCGGCTTTCGCGAGCAGAGCCGCCGTTCCGACCTGCTCTTTCCATTTGCGATGTCGTTCGGCCAGGACCGCGAGCGGTTCCTCCCGATCCGCCAGGCTCTTCTTCAGATAATCCTCTTCGGAAGGGACCTTGGGCTCTTCGGGGAAGTCGAGTCGGAGGACGATCGGTATTTTCTCAGCCCTGAGTCGGTCGATCACCAGGCCGGCCTCCTTGCCGCCGACGATCACCGCCGAAGTGTGGAATTCGGACGCGAGATCGAGCGCCCTGTGAATTTCATCTCGCGAGTTGGCTTCCCACCAGACGGGAAGTCCGTCCGATCCCTGGGCCGATTGGAGAGCCGTGAGTGCCGGATCGAACGGAGGCGGCGTACCTCCATTGGCGCGGAAATGGGCGGTTTTCTCCTTCAAGTTCTGGGCGTCGAGCATGGCCTGGCGAAGGTGCGTGACGGCTCCCATGAGCGAGCGGGGATAGGGATTCTCATTCGCGGAAGCTGAATCGGGGCCTCGGCGTCGCCCGCCGGGGGCGTTGGGAGCGGGTGGAGGACTTCCCGATTCGACCGGCGTTTTGACATTGATATGCAACGCCACCGGTTCCCGGAGGACCGCCTCTCGGCGCGGGAGTCCGCCGAGCCCGGCCAGGGCGCTCTGCCCGGTCGCGACGGCGCCGGAAGGGGCCGAGAGCATCGCGGTGAATCCGAGCCGTCGGCGAGGTTCGGCGAATGAGTCGGAGAGATCAAGGGCCGCGGAGACTGAAAACTCGGGGGTGAGCCCGCGCCGATTGTCCGGAGGCGTCCAAACGAGTGGGGCTTCCGACAGATCGACGGGCCTGCCTCGCCCGGTCCTGGATCGTTCGACGTCCCCTCGCTGGCCGGACGTGTTGTAGAGGTCAAGAGACCCCGGATAAACGATCAGCCCCTTGGCGTCGATCGTCTCGGCATCAAACGGGATCTCGATCTCCTTGTCGGGGCCGACCGCCGTGATGATGCCGCGTTTCACGACCACGGTTCCCGGGTCGTAAATCTTGCCGGCCGCCGCGACGATCTTCCCCCCCTTGATCGCGTATGTTCCCGTGAAAGGTTGAGGGGAAGCGGGCGAATTGTGGTCTGCCGCACCCCAGGCCAGGAGGGTTGAAGCTGAAATGAGGCCAACGACCGCGCAAACCGCCAATTTGCGAAGTGTACCGTCTCGCTGCTCTGGAATCCCCGGTCGTCGAATATCCATCGCGTGCTTCCTTCCAAGCCCGAGCAGACCCTAACTTCTCAATTCCAGGCAAGTTCGGGCTTCTCAATCGAGAAACATCAGTTTCTTAACAAAAATGCAAAACTCGAACTTGCCGTGTTTCGCTATCCAAAATCTCAGGCTTGGTTGACTTGTTCAAGAGGGCGATTGCGCATTCGAACCGACAACGGCGGGGAGTTGCCCCTGGTCCAGCAGCCTGTCAGACTGGACTCTCGGGCTCGATTGATTTGATCCGCTTGGGCAATCGGTCGAGCAACGGTTTCGACATGATTCAGGTACGAGTCCAGGGGTGCGTGCGCCATGATTTGCCGGAGGCTGTCGTTCAGAAGTTTCGGGTTTCTTTCCCTCCTCGCCTTGCTCCTTCATGGACCGGGCGGGAGGCTCGTCGCGCAAACCCCCCAGGAATTCACGCAGACCGGGGCTTATCTCGCCTCTTTTCAAAATCCGGACGGAAGCTTCTCCTCCAAGAAAGGTCAGCCCGGCAATCTGGGAGTGACCTCGTCGGCGATTCGGACTCTCGGGTTCGTCGGCGGCTCGATTCCTGATGTCTTCGGCTGCATCCGTTATGTGAAGTCTTGCCGAGTTCCCGGCGGAGGGTTCTCGTCGGTCCCCGGCGGCAAGCCCGAGGTTCAGGTCACCGCCATCGGGCTGATGGCCGCCGCCGAACTGAAATTCGCGACACCCGAGATGATCCAGGAAGCCGTCGCGTACTTCTCGGCGAATGCCAAAAGTTTCGAGGAAATCCGGATCGCGATCGCGGGGCTAGAAGCGGTCAAGACGGCTTCCCCCGACTTCCCTCGCTGGCTCAAGGAGATTGAGGCGACGCGAAATTCGCGAGGAACTTTCGGCGAAGGGGCGAGCGAAGCCTTCGCGAGCGGCGGAGCGGCCGCCGCCATCCGACGCGAGCCGCAGCT
>CALKTZ010001049.1 GCA_937997355.1 uncultured Planctomycetales bacterium
GCGGACCTCCAGATCCGGCTGGCCAAGGCGATGGCCTGGACGACCACCGCGATCGCCCTGCTGCTGGGAGGCGTGGGGATGTTGAACACGATGATCATGTCGGTCTTCGAGCGGACCCGCGAGATCGGCATCCTGCGCGCCCTCGGATGGCGGCGCAGGCGGGTGCTCACGCTGATTCTCGGCGAGGCGATCGGCCTCGGCCTCCTCGGCACCCTGCTCGGGATCGCATTCGCATTGCTCGGGCTGCGAGCCATCGTGTTGGCGCCGACCGCGCGAGGCTTCATCGATCCCAATCTTCCGCTCCCGGTGATGATCTTCGGGATTCTCCTGGGCCTGGCCCTGAGCATCGTGGGGGGGCTGTATCCCGCTCTCCGGGCCGCATCGCTCGACCCAAGCGAGGCAATCCGTCATGAGTGAGAATGAGCGTTCCTCCCGTCCCCTGCTCCGGGCGGAGAATCTGACGAAAACCTATGTCGATGGCAACGTCCAGGCATTGCGAGGCGTCAGCCTGGAGGTTCGGGACAAGGAGTCGCTGGCGATCGTGGGGCCGAGCGGCTGTGGGAAGAGCACCTTGCTCCATCTGCTCGGCGGGCTCGACCGCCCGACGAGCGGAGAAACCTACTTCCGAGGTTCTCCCCTTTCCAGGCTCGATCTCGATCGCTATCGCGCCCGGGAGATCGGCTTCGTCTTCCAGTCGTTTTATCTCTTGCCGACCCTCAGCGCCGTGGAAAACATCCAGGTCCCGATGTTCGAAACCTCGCTCACCCGCGCGCAGAGGGCCGAACGCGCCGAACGTCTCATCGCGGACGTCGGGATGGCACATCGGAAGGACCAACCCGCCACGAATCTCTCGGTCGGCGAGAGGCAGCGGATCGCGATCGCGCGCGCGTTGGCCAACGAGCCGACATTACTCCTGGCCGACGAGCCGACCGGGAATCTCGACAGCAAGAGCCAGTCCGACATCCTCGAATTGCTCGAAAACCTCCGCCGAAGCAAGGGCCTGACGCTCCTCATGATCACCCATAGCCAGGATGTGGCCGACGCCGCGGATCGCGTGATCAAGATGAGGGATGGGCAAGTTTTGATTGATTAATGTACTCATGGGATGTTGACAATTCTCGGCATTCTCAACATCCCTTACCGATGGCTCCAAAAAGTTTCAAAAAAAATTCTTGTTTTCAAGTTGAAATCGGACCGACTCTGCTACAATCGTTCGATGTAATGGTTCGGTCGACATACTTGGCCGCGGGGGTCATCACCCACTCATCAGGCCAATTCTCGATCGGCCAATTCGGGGAATGTATCGGCTCTCCGCCGATTGGCAATCCCCAAACATGACTCCCCTAAAGCGTTGCGGATCCTCCATGGGATGAGCAACCTTTCTTCTCGATCTCATTCGCAAGCTTACGCCCATTCCGCAGTTCCAAAGATTGAAAAGCCTTTTGGCTGATGATGGATCGCGTTTCATTTGATTGGGAGATCAGATGAGACATATGGATGCCTCGATTTCGAGAGCCTGCGATGGATCAAAACAAAAGGATGATTAGCTCAATGGCTAATGTCAGTGATGCATCGATGAGTCGTCGCCGGGCTTTGTTGCTAGTGACCTGTGCCCTTGGCCTGGGTGCCTCATCGGGTTGCGATAACAGGGGCGATGTCATCGTCCCCGAGCCGATAACCGGCCGGAAGAATAAGTTCGAGCGAGAGAGGGAGGAAGAGGAGAAGAACGCGGCACTCAGCAAATCCAAAAAGGCTAAGCCGAAACGATAACGACAGGGCAAACCTCATCGGTTTCATGCATCCCTCTCACCCGAATAGTTCTCGATCTTTTATTTCCTCGCTCTCCCGCTCGCCACTCTTCTGTTTGTTTCCTTCTTCCTTGCGGCAGACCAACGGCGAGCTTGCATCAAAGTCGTCGTTTTTTCTTTTCTGAGGAGCCTTATCCATGCAAATGTCTGATCGTGCCGGTCGGCGCGGTTTCACCCTGATCGAACTCTTGGTCGTCATCGCGATCATCGCGGTCCTGATCGCATTACTTCTCCCTGCTGTTCAATCCGCGCGTGAAGCGGCCCGTCGCATTCAGTGTACCAACAACCTGAAGCAACTCGGCCTCGCTGCCATGAACTACGAGAGTGCCTATGGCTGTTATCCGCCCGGTTGCCAGGGGATGTGGGTCTTGACCGGCGAGGTTGACAACAAGTTTCCTCGTTCAAGCCACAATTTCCTGATCTTCACCCTCCAGTTCATCGAGGGCGGAAATATCTATAATGCCGTGAATCAAAGCCTGCACATCAACAAGTGCCAGAATTCGACGATTCACGGTGTCGCCATCTCTTGCTACTGGTGCCCCAGCGACGGGAAGGTCGCGACCGCAGTCGATCAATCGAACACCGGCAATTTCGGCGGGTGGTGCCCCGGCGGCAAGATCTACATGAGGCAAACTTCATACGCCGGCAGCGCCGGCCCTTGGGCACAATCCGTCAGCGGCGTCAATACACTTACGGACGCTAGTTTTCCGGCATTCACGGCAAACCAGAAGGGTATGATTTACCAGTATTCGAATGTGACAATCGGCGGTGTCACCGACGGTACGAGCAACACCCTCCTGGCTGGTGAGTGGGCGTATGGAAAGTTGAACAACGCCGACCAGATCTGTTATCACTGGTGGACGTCCGCGAATTATGCTGATACTATGTTCACATCAGCATTTCCGATCAATCCCAAGGTCAATAGCACCGCTGGAAGCTTGGGAGATGACGGTGCGACTTTCTCTTGGGCTGCGTCGAGTTTCCATCCGGGTGGTGCCAATTTCGTCTATGCCGACGGATCGGTACACTTCCTGAAGGATACGATCAATTCCTGGGCGGCGACTGGCGGTTACCCAGGCAGTTCCCCACTCGGAAACGGGGTATTGCCGCAACTCACATACGTTCCTCCGCCTACCCGCATGTATTCTCTCACCCCCGGCTATACCATGGGGGTCTACCAGGCGCTTTCCACCCGCGCCGGCGGCGAAGTGTTGAGCGCGGATCAGTTCTGATTATTGATTCGGCCTGCCAAAATCCAGTGCGCCCGGGGAAGGACTATATGCCCTTCGCTGGGCGTCTTTCATTTAGAAACGTATTCGGGGTAATCGCTCTGTTCAGGAATGTGTAAGTAGTGCCGCACTCGGCGAAGTTCGAGGAATTTCCTGAATCAATGCTATCCGCCTCTCAAATATTGCTGTATCATGGGTTGAATCCTCGTTAAACCTCCCTCCAAGCGCAAGCCTCCCTCCATTCATGATGGGGGGCGACCGGCTAAACATTCGGCCTGACGAAATCGTTGGGAG
>CALKTZ010001050.1 GCA_937997355.1 uncultured Planctomycetales bacterium
CGACCCCCTGCCCCAGCCCGAACCATTGGAATCCGGCCGGCAGGTTGTAGACGAACTCCCCCTCGCGCCACCACCGGAGGGACTCGCGCAGGATGACCAGCGTGGCCAGAGTCACCACGATCGACGGCAGGCCGAGGAACGCCACCAGGAGGCCGTTGAGCGCCCCCATCGAGGCCCCCGCCAGGAGCGTGCCGCACGCGACCAGCGGCATCGGCAAGCCCGCTTTCGCGAGGAGCCCCGCCACCACGCCGCAGATCGAGAACTGCGAGCCGATCGAGATATCGATCTGCCGCGCCACGATCACCAGCGTCATCCCTAGGGCGGCCGTCAGGATGGGGGCGTTGCTGACGAAGAACGTCCGGATCTGGTCCGCCTGGTAAAACCTCGGCGCCGCGACCGCCAGCAAGGCCAGCAGCGCCAGGTAGGCCAGGGCGACCGACCACTCTCGCAGATGGCGAGATCGAATTCCCTTGCCGTTGATCATGCCGACACCCCCTGCGCCGCGGCCGCATCGGGGGCATGGCCGAGCGCCAGCGCCATCAGGCTCTCCTGGGTCGCATCGGCCCGATCGACCATCCCCATCATGGCTCCGGCGTGCATCACGGCGATCCGGTCACTCATCCCCAGGATTTCGGGAAGTTCCGAGGAGATCATCACGATCGCCAGCCCCTTCGCCGCGAGATCCCCCATCAGGCGATGGATCTCGGCCTTGGCCCCGACGTCGATCCCCTGCGTCGGCTCGTCGAGGATCAGGACGGCCGGCTCCGAGGCGAGCCAGCGGGCGAGCGCCACCTTCTGCTGATTCCCCCCGGAGAGGTTGCCGGCCGGCGCGGCGATCGACGGAGTCTTGACCCCGAGCCGCTCGACGAACGACGCCGCCAGCGATCGCTCAAGCTTGAAATCGAGCCATCCCTTGCTGCTGATCCGATCGAGGACGGCCATGGTCGCGTTCACCGCGACCGGGAGATCGAGGATCACCCCATGCCGCCGCCGATCCTCGGGGACGTAGGCGATGCCCAACGCGACGGCCTTCGACGGGCTATCGATCGTCACGGCCTGCCCGCGCAACCGGATCTCCCCTTCGTCGGCCGGCGACAACCCGAAGAGGACCCGGGCCAGCTCGGTCCGCCCCGCGCCGATCAGCCCCGCGATCCCCAGGATTTCCCCCGCCCGGACCGACAGGCTGACATCCCGCACCCCTTCGGCCTCGCAGCCGAGCCCGCGAAGCTCCAGCACCGTCTCGCCGATGGGGACGTTCTGCTTGGGGAAGACGGTCGAAAGCTCGCGGCCGACCATCATCCGAATCAGGTCCGACCGGCCGACCAAACTCATCGGATGGGTGCCCACGGCCGAGCCATCCCGGAGCGCCGTCACCCGGTCGGCCACCTGCGGCAGTTCTTCCAGTCGGTGGGAGATGTAGATGATCCCGACCCCATGACCACGCAGTTCCCGGATCACGCGGAACAGGTTGTCGACCTCGGTCTCGCTCAGCGAGGCGGTCGGCTCGTCCATGATGAGGATGCGGGCATCGGAGCCGAGCGACCGTGCGATCTCGACGAGCTGCTGCTCGGGCATCGTCAGGCGGCGGACCTCGGTCTCGGGGTCGATCGCCGCGCCGATCCGCTTCAGGAGCGTGGCGGCCTGGGCTCGCCTCTCCTTCCAGCGAATCCGCCGCCAGGGTCCCGGCGGCTCCAGTCCCATGGCGATGTTCTCGGCGACCGTGAGGTCGGGCAACAGCGCGGGCTGCTGATAGATCGCGGCGATCCCGAGCGACCGGGCCGTCGACGGATCGTTCGAGGCGACGATTTCCCCGTCCACCTCCATCGTCCCCTCGTCGGGCTCGACCGCGCCGGTGATCGTCTTGATGAGGGTCGATTTCCCCGCGCCGTTCTCCCCCACCAGCGCGTGGACCTCGCCCGCCAGCAGGTCGAACGAGACCCCGCGCAGGGCCCGGACCCCCGCGTAGGACTTGGCGATGTCGGTCAGCTTGAGGAGCGATTTCACGGAGGCCGTCTCAAATTGCGGAATGCACGGTCGATCGAGTAACGCGGCAGACTCCATCCGACACGAGAGAAGCCTTCAAATCAACGGCCACGCTTCGACAGCACGTCCCGTTCGTAGTCCCGGACCCGATCCAGCCAGGCCCGGCCGGAGTGAGTTCCCGACTGCTCGCAATAGGCGTCCCAGACCGCGCCGAAGGGAAGAGTCTTGAGTTCTTCCAGGATGGCCAGGCGGCCCGTGTAGTCCCCGTCGGCCTCGAGCTTCCGGAGCGTTTCGGTCGGCTCCAGGAAGGCGATGAGCAAGGCTTTCAGCATGGCCCGCGTGCCGATGACCCAGGCGGCCACGCGATTGATGCTGGCGTCGAAGAAATCGAGGCCGATATGGACCCGGCCCAGGTAATCCCCCCGGACCAACTCCTGCGCGATCGCTTGCAGCTCGTCCGACAGGACAACCACATGGTCGCTGTCCCAGCGGACCCCTCGGCTGACGTGCAGCAGGATCTCGTCGAGATACGTCAGCACCGCCGAGAGCTTGTCGGAAACGACCTCGGTGGGGTGGTAATGTCCCGTGTCGAGGCAGAGAAGCTTCTTGCGCGAGAGGGCATAGCCCAGATAGAATTCCTGCGAGCCCACGACGTAACTTTCCGAGCCTAATCCGAAGAGTTTTCCTTCGACCGCGTCGCGATTGAATCGCGGATCGAGCGACTCGGCGAAGAGGGCGTCGAGCGACTCCGCGAGCCGAACCCGAGGAGCCTTGCGATCGATAGGCATGTCCTTCATCCCGTCGGGAATCCAGACGTTGGTCACGCAAGGGGTGCCGAGTGCCTCGCCGATGGCCGCGCCGATCTTCCGGCAGCATTTCCCGTGATCGATCCAGAACTTGCGGATACCCGCATCCGGATGGGCCAGGGTGAAGCCGTCGGCCGCCTTCGGATGCGCGAAGTAGGTCGGGTTGAAGTCCATGCCGATCTTGCGCGACTTCGCCCAGTCGATCCAGTTCCGGAAATGCTCGGGAACGAGGGAGTTCCGCTCGACTTTCTTCCCGCCGGTCTCGGCGTAGCTGGCATGCAGGTTGAGCCGATGCGAGCCGGGAATTAGGTCGAAGGCAAGATCAAGATCGGCCCGCAACTCCTCGGGAGTCCGCGCCTTACCCGGATAGTTTCCGGTGACCGCGAGCCCCCCGCCGATCTCCTCCCCCGAGTTCTCGAAACCGCCGACGTCGTCCCCTTGCCAGCAGTGGAGCGAGATCGCGACCGTCGCGAGCCGCCCGAGGGCTCGGTCGACGTCGACTCCCCATTCCGAATACTGCTCCCTGGCCAGGGCAAACGCACGATCGACGGACTTGCCCGAAATGGACGAGGCGGAAGAGGAAGATGTCATGGCGGGAACCGAACAGGAATCGGGGGTGAATCGTCAAGGGCTGCTCGTCGCCCGGAGCCTCTGGACACCCATGGGCGGCGTGGATTCTCGCACGAGTGTTACCCGAAACGTCACACGCTCCGGGAATGCGTCACGAGGCGAAGATTCGTCTGATGGCCCGAGCCGCCTCTGGATCGAATGGCTGCGACCTGTAATGCCGTCGGGCTTCGGAATGCCTCTGACCAAAACCGCAAAGGCTTGTTTGAGAGGCGCCGGACGGATTCGAACCGTCGATGGAGGTTTTGCAGACCTCTGCCTTACCACTTGGCTACGGCGCCGGCGAAAGAGACCGCCGGGCTTATGATCGGCCGACTCTTGCAGGCTTCTACTCGTAAGGAGAGACCATCCTACCGATCGAGGTTCGCGGCGACAAGTCCGTAAGCTCGACCAGAAATCCTTTGTCGAGAAGGAGGATTTTGCGGGCATCATGGCCAAATGGTAAGGCAGAGGTCTGCAAAACCTCCATCGACGGTTCGAATCCGTCCGGTGGGTCCCCAATTCACGCATCGAGTCCGGCCGCAGGGTCCGGCCCCAGTTCCTGCTCCAGATCCTTGATCGCCTCGGCGATCGACGCTTCATGGGGGCGCACCCGCAGGGCCTGGCGGAGTGCTGACAATGCCTTGCGCGGCTGTCCCAAACGCTGGTAGCAGCCGGACATCCCGTTCAACGCGCCGAAATGGTAAGGGTTTCTGGCCAGGACCTTCTGGCAATCTTCGGCACTCTCGGCCAGCTCGCCCTTGAGGTAGTGCGCGATCGCTCGCTGATTATACGCCTCGGCGAAGTCGGGGGCCTTTTCAATGAGTTTGGTCGCCTTCTCGATCGCCCGATCGAATTCCCTCTCGCCGATCAGTCGGGTGACCTCCTCGATGGCCTTGTTGTTCTCGGGCGTGCTGGCCCGGAACCAGATCGCCCAGAGCGCGTTCTCGGTGAGGTTCCGGACGGCCGGGTCGCTATCCCTGAGCCCCCTGGCAACGGCCGCGTTGCTGGTGCTGAAGTTGGCCGAGAATCCGGCGGCGAAGGCCGCGGCCCGCCTCGCCTTCACGTCCGGCGAGTTCCCGAGGATTCGGGTCAGCGACTCCACGGTGTATCTCGTGTCGACCCGATCGCGAAACGCCTTGACGTCCTGATCCTTCAGGAGCGACTCGAACGAATCGACGAGCAACGTCCCGTCGATCGACTCCGGCTTCGCCGAATCGTTCCCGGGCTGTCCCGGCCCCCTCGCCTCGACGCGGGACGCCCCCACGACCAGTGCCAGCAAGGCCAGCCCCGTGGCCACGAAAATCCCCGGATGGAAGCCGCTCTTCGAGTCGTTGACATCTTTCATGGGTCACCTGCCCTTGATCGGAGAAGGCCCCTGGACTGAATGGCCTCTTCCAAAAAGTTTAGCACCCGGGCGTTGCGACTTCCACATTCCCCGAGAGCGAGAGGATTTCCCCCAGGGGAATCGTCAACGATGAGGAGGATGCGTGAGGGGCGGGGTCGAAGCCGTCGAGATCGAGGGTCAATCCTTGTCGAAGGTCGAGATCGACGAGTCGTCCGATCATCGTGCCGCGAGGGGTCGTCACCTGAACTTTCCGCCCGAGGTGTTCGCAATGCTGTGCCCAGCGCGGAGAGAGGCTATCGAGCCCCTCCTCCCGACTCTGCCGATAGAGTGCGTCGAGCCGATGAATCAGGTCGCGAGCCAACTCCGAGCGGTCGAGCGGCTCCCCGCCGCGCAGGATTCGGAGCGACGTCGAAATTTCCCGGAGATCGGCCGGAAAGTCCTCGGCCGCGAGATTCACATTCAGGCCGATGCCGATAATTACCCCTCCGCCCGAGGGATGAAGGGGAGGCGGAAGCCGAGGCTCGATTCCTCCGCCCGCCCGCGCTCGCCCCCATTCGACCAGGATGCCCGCGATCTTGCGTCCCTCGACTCGAACATCGTTGGGCCATTTGATCCTGGCGGCCTGCCCCGTCCGGGCGGCCACCACCTCGGCGACGGCGACCGCGCCCAGCACGGTCAGCCATCCTCGCCCATCGACGGAGTTGGCGTCGGCACGGTTCGAGAGGAGATGTTCCGGAGGGAAGAGGACGACCGACATCAGGATCGACGAGCGAGGAGGGGCGGTCCAGATCCGGCCGCGTTGCCCCCGCCCGGCGGTCTGTTCTTCCGCCAGGACCACGAGGCCGTCGTTCGCGACCGATCGGGCCGCTCGGGCCGCCAGGTCGTTGGTGCTCGACGCGCGATTCCAGACCGCGATCCGACGGCCGATCCGGCAAGTCCCGAGTTCGTACTCGATCTGATCGGGGCACAGGCGGTCGGTCGGCCCTCGGTAGGCCCCCCCTTGCACCGGGTGGCATTCGATCCCGAATCCGAAGTCCGTCAGCGCCTGCAAATCGTCGCGAGCCCTGCCCGAGATCGCCCCCAACTCGTCCCAGGGGACATAGGCGCCGGCCGCCTGCCGAATCCGCCGCAAGAGCCGCATGTTGAGGCATTCGTCGGACTGGGTATTGGGCGTCGGCAGCATCGGCATCAGCCCAGATCGCGCGAGGTGAGATCCAGGCCGATGTCGAGGGCCGGGGCCGAGTGGGTCAGGGCGCCGATACTGATCCGATCCACGCCGGTTTCGGCCAGGGGCCGCACCGTGGCGAGCGTCACGCCGCCGGACGACTCCAGCAAGACCGAAGGCGCCCGAGCATCGCGACGGCGGACCGCCTCCGCCAGGGCCTCCGGGCCGAGGTTATCGACCAGGATGATATCGGGGCCGCACGCCAATGCACGGTCGAACTGGTCCAGCGTATCGACCTCGATCTCGACGAAGCCTCCGTCCGGGACCGCGATCCTCGACCGCCGGATGGCCTCGGCGATGGGGTCCGCATGCGAAGCCCCGATCGAGGCGAGATGGTTGTCCTTGATCAGGATCGCGTCGAAGAGGCCGAAGCGATGGTTGGTCCCCCCTCCGCAGCGGACCGCGTATTTCTCCAACGCCCGCCAACCGGGAGTCGTCTTGCGCGTGTCGAGGATCTTCGCCCGGGTCCCGTCCACGGCCGAAGCATAACGCGCGGTCAGGCTCGCGATCCCGCTGAGCCGTTGCAGGAAGTTCAGCAAGATCCGCTCCAGCGACAAGAGCGTCCGGACCGGGCCGGCGATGCTCGCGATCGAATCGCCGGGGCCGACCGGGGCGCTGTCGGTGACCCGAGGAGCCCAGCCGGGGAGGAGTCCGTGGCGGGCGATCAGGCGCTCCAGCACCGGCAGCCCCGCGACCACGCCCGGACTCCTCGCCACGAATTCCCCGACGCCTTCCGCATCGGCCGGGATCAACGCCGAAGTGGTGACGTCTCCGGCCTCGCCGAGGTCTTCCGCCAAGGCGAGATCGATCAGGACATCCGCGCAGCGACGCTCACGCTCGCCGAAGTCGAGGCCGCCCGATCGATCCCAAGCCATCTCACGCATCCGCTCAGCCCCCTCGACGGCCCGCCCACTCATTGCTTGAAGGATTTCTCGAAGTAGCCAACTTCTCCCTCGACCTTCTGCTTGGGCTTCTTGAGCTCGGGGATTCCCATCGTCGGCGGCGAATCCGTGAAGGTGATCGACACGCTGTTCACGGGATCGACCTTCTCGCCCCGGATCAAGGACGGCGCGAGCTGCACCGCCCGGCGAATGAGCTTCGACGTGCGAAACTCCGCGGCCGCAGCCAGATTATCAATCTGGTACAGGAACGGGCTTCGCTCCTCGGAATTATAACCGGCGAGGACGAACTGACGCCCCCCCTCGAATTCGTTCGTGGCCGTGAAGGCCCCCATGAACGACCGATAGTCGAAGGGGATGACGATCGTGATCTTCGGATCTTTCTTGAGATCCGACTTGAGCGCCTCCACCCCCTCATCGGCTTTCACGGGGAATACGAACGAAATTTGATCGGTCACTCCGGCCTCGGTGAGCGCGGCCTTGATCGCGGAGACCCGCGCGGCCGTGTACGGATCGCCGGACGGGGTGTAAACCAGGACCGCCTTCCCCTTCGGGTCGAGCCGGGCATTCTTGACGACACGGACGACCGATTTGACGATCTGCTTGGCGGTTTCGTCGAAAGGAACCGATTCCACGCGGGTCAGGCGGGCCTTCCGCGAGGCGGAATCCTTCGTCGCGGGCGATTCATCGACGCCTTCCAGCTTGGGGCCGATCAGAACCACGGGGATGCCGCTCGAACGCGCCTCTTCGATAACCTTGGCTAGCTTGGGATCGGGCTTCTCGGGCTGCTCGACAATCAGCGCCGGCGGCTTTTCCTGGGCCGCCTTGGCGACCAGATCCGCCTGGCCGGCGGGCGTGGTCTCCAGCGTCGGGGCCTCGATGTGGAGGAGCGTTCCATCGAACCCGGCCTGCGTGCGCGCGAAGTGGGCCGATGAGGTCGCGGCCTCGGAGTCGCGAGGCGCCAGGATCACCTCGATCGGCTTGGCGCCGGCCTGCGATTTCGGCGTCGGCTGGGCCGGGGCAAGCACCGATCGCAGCTCATCCGGAGGCGGCGGCGCGAAGGAGTCGGTCCCGCAACCACCCAGGCCTCCCATCAACCCAAACATCACCGCCCCAACACTCCAGCTTGAAATGCGGCCCCGAAACCAACCTCGCATGAATGCCTCCATCGTCGGACACGGAAAATCGAGATTATGAGATTATGGAGTTTTGCACCCCAAGTATGGCAAATTCCGGAATCAAGATTCCAGCGGTCGGAGCCGGACTTTCCCGGCCCCGGTCGATCGGAATACCCAAATGAGGGATTGCCCGTCAATCTTCGAGACCTCGACCCCCGTTGCTTGTTATCGCGATTTCTTGCGGCCGGCGCGGGCCTTTGCCTTGCCGCGGGCTCCCTGAGACTGCGGCGATGCCAACGATCGGGAAGGCCCCCCCGCGAGATTCGACCGGAGCTGGAGGATCCGATCGCGGAGCGAGGCGGCGCGTTCGAATTCGAGCTTCTCGGCCGCGTCGAGCATCTCGGCTTCCAGGGCGTTGAGGTACTCCTCGTCGTTGTCGGTCGCCTGGTCGCGGCCGACGGCCGTCCGCGCGATCGTCCTGGCCTGGACCTCTTCCTCGATCCCGCGCCGGATGGCCTTGACGATCGTTTCCGGCGTGATGTTGTGCTCGGCGTTGTAGGCCAGTTGGAGCGCCCGGCGGCGGTTGGTCTCGTCGATCGCCCGCTGCATCGAGGCGGTGGTCTTGTCGGCATAGAGGACGACCTCGGCGTTGACGTGGCGTGCGGCGCGGCCAATCGTCTGGATCAACGACGATTCGCTCCGGAGGAACCCTTCCTTGTCCGCGTCCAGGATGCAGACCATCGAGACCTCGGGGAGGTCGAGCCCCTCGCGGAGCAGGTTGACGCCCACCAGCGCGTCGAAGGCCCCCTCGCGAAGCTCGCGGAGGATGGTCACGCGGTCGAAGGCGTCCAGCTCGGAGTGGAGCCACTTGCAGCGAAGCCCCTGCTCCTTGAGATACCGCGAAAGGTCCTCGGCGAGCCTCTTGGTGAGCGCCGTGATCAAAACCCGTTCGCCCCTGGCGGCCCTCGTCCTCACTTCTTCCAGCAGCGCCGGGACCTGGCCGCGCGCGGGCTCCACCCGGATCACTGGGTCGACCAGGCCGGTGGGGCGGATGACCTGCTCGACGACCTCTCCCCCCGACATCGCGACTTCGTAATCCCCCGGCGTGGCCGACACGTAAACTCGATTGCCGAGTTTCGTCTCCCATTCGTCGAACCGGAGCGGGCGATTGTCGAGCGCGCTGGGGAGCCGGAACCCGTGCTCCACCAGGGTGCTCTTGCGGCTGAAGTCTCCCGCGAACATCCCCCGGACCTGGGGGACCGAGACGTGCGACTCGTCGATGAACATCAGGCTGTCGGGAGGGAAGAAGTCGAGCAGGGTGTTCGGCGTCTCCCCGGCCTTCCGCCCGGTGAGGTGCCTCGAATAATTCTCGATCCCCGAGCAATAGCCGACCTCCAGCAGCATCTCCATGTCGTACCTGGTGCGAGCCGCCAGTCGCTGCGCCTCCAGCAGCTTCCCCTGATCCTTGAGTTGCTGGAGCCGTTGTTCAAGCTCCTCGTTGATCGACTCGACGGACGACTTGATCCGCTCCTCGGGGAGGACGAAATGCTTCGCCGGATAAATATAAAGATCCTGATGCAGGGTGGAAACCTCCCCCGTGAGGGGATCGATGGTCGCCAGCCGCTCCACCTCGTCGCCGAACAGCTCGATCCGGTAGGCGAACTCCTCATAGGCCGGCCAGATTTCGACGACATCCCCGCGAACCCGGAACTTCCCGCGCTCGAAGGTGACGTCGTTGCGGTCGTACTGGATGTCGATGAACTTCAGCAGCATCTCGTCGCGGTCGAGGGTATCGCCGAGTTTCAGCCGCACCATCATCTTGCGGTAGTCGTCGGGCGAGCCCAACCCGTAGATCGAAGATACGCTGGCGACCACCAGCGTATCTTCCCGGCTGACCAGGGCGCTGGTGCAGGCGAGCCGGAGCCGCTCGATCTCGTCGTTGATCGCGGCGTCCTTCTCGATGTAAATATCCCGCTGCGGGATATATGCCTCGGGCTGATAATAGTCGTAATAGCTGACGAAATAGCGGACCGCGTTGTTCGGGAAGAAGTCCTTGAACTCGGCATAGAGCTGGGCGGCGAGCGTCTTGTTGTGCGACATCACCAGGGCGGGCCGGCCGATCTGGGCGATGACATTCGCCATCGTGAACGTCTTGCCCGAGCCGGTGACCCCCATCAGGGTCTGGTGCCCTCGGTTTTCGCGAATTCCCTGGACCAGTTCCGAGATCGCCTGCGGCTGGTCTCCGGCCGGGGAATAGGGGGCTGCCAACTGGAATTTGGACATCGATTCGGAGACTCGAAGGTAAGGGATTGAGCACCATCCGCCGATCGCGAACCCGCGAATATCCTATTATTTTGTATAGCAACCTCCCTGCCAACGGCAAACGGGAAGAATTTCCGTTCCCCCAAACCTTCAAATTCCTCGTCGCTTTCGATAGAGCACATGACGCCTGAGTCGATGCCCTTCCGGGACGTTCGGGTGGTCGAAATCATCGACGGGCGAGGAGGTCATCCCGAGCCGCTGCATCACGGCCTGAGACCGGAGATTGTCCTTCGCGGTAAAGGAGACGATCTCGTCGAGCCCGAGCTGCTCGAAGCCGAAATCCAGCGAGGCGTGAGCCGCCTCGCCGGCATACCCCTTCCCCCAGTATGGCCGGGCCAGCCGCCAGCCGATCTCGACGCACGGCATGAAATGCGCTTCGAAGGTCGGAACGGCCAGTCCCACCAGGCCGACAAGCTCGGCGATCCCCGGCGCCTCGACGGCCCAGAAGCCGAAGCCGTGACGCTCGAAATGCGCCCGGATGCGGCCGACGAAGGCGTCGCTCTCGGCCCGATCGAGCGGCTTCGGGAAATGCTCCATCACGGCGGGATCGGCATTGAGCGCCGCGAAGGGTTCGAGGTCGCTCTCACGCCAGGGACGGAGCAAAAGCCGATCGGTTCGAAGAGCCGGATCGGGCATGGAACATCCTCCCTCTCTCAACCAACTTCCCGCCTGGGTCCGTTCCCGTTCTCGTAGCGTGGCTCCTCGCCGTTGAGCAGCCAGGCGGGGCGAGCGCCGGTGATCTCAATGATCTTCAGCAGGATTTCGGCGGGGATCGGCTCGCCCCCCTCGTAGTTGTAATAGGTCCTCACCGGGATGTCGAGGCGACGGGCCATCTCGGGGCCGCCGCGCGGGCCGTACAGGTCTTCGCGCAACATCCCGACCCGCTCCGCCAGCTCCATCCGCTTACCGCGATCCTGCTCGCGCCGGTCGTCGGAACCTTCTCGAAGCTGCTGAAACAGCCCCTCCTGGTTCCAGCAGTCCCAGCCTTCCATCAGCTTGTCGCCCTGGAAACGGAGCCAACTGGTTCCCCGGATGGAGACCGGCCGGTTCGTCGGTTCCAGCCCGAGTCCATCGCCGGAGTGGGTGCCCGTCAGGAGCCAGCGGACGACCGTCTTATCTCCGTCCGCCATGATGTCTTCCATGTCGACCCTGAGATCGGGGAACGCCGAGAGGAATTCCCCGTGGAACTGCTTGAAGTGGTCGATCCCGACCATGTCCCCTCCCGGCATGTGCCCGACGCTCTCCGGGGTGAGCAGGTCATCAATGGCGGCCGTTTTCCGCTCGTTCCAGACTTCCTCGAACCATCGCCGCGAAAGGACTACATTCTGTTCGCTCATCTTCGGCCTCGCGTAAGAAGGAGACAAACCGCTCGATCCGGATGATACGCGAGAAAGCTCGACGATGGGATAGAGCGGTCCACGGTCGGATTGCGCACGGCTTTCATACGCCAGGGTCGGAGCGAAAACGGGACTGGCTCGCCGGAACCCCTTCTCATTCGTAAATGATAAAAACACGTCCCCCCT
>CALKTZ010001051.1 GCA_937997355.1 uncultured Planctomycetales bacterium
CTTCTTGCGTTGATTCAGTTCGCCGGGGCGAAGGTCACCAGGCGAAGTGGGCGAAGGCCTTGTTGGCTTCGGCCATGCGGTGGACGTTCTCGCGACGGGTGACCGCGGCCCCTTCGCGGTTATAAGCGGCCATCAACTCGTCGGCCAGCTTGACCGCCATCGGGCGTCCCTTCTTTTCCCGGGCCGCCATGAGGAGCCAGCGGATCGCGAGGGTCTGCTGCCGCGTCTTGTTCACCTGCATCGGCACCTGGTAGGTGGCACCGCCGACGCGCTTGGAACGGACTTCGATGAGCGGCTTGACGTTCTCGACGGCCCGATTGAAGACGTCCAGGACGTCCTCGTTGGGGAGCCGCTTCTGAATCAGGTCGGTCGCCGTGTAGAAGATCTTCTGCGCGACGCTTTTCTTGCCGTCGAGCATGATGCAGTTGATGAACTTGCCGGCGAGCTTCGAGTTGAACCGGGGATCGGGGCGAAGCGTCGTTTTGCTGGCGGTGAACTTACGGGCCATGAACGTCTAATCCTGCAAGAAGAAGGTCCGGCGAATCACTCGATCCGCGCCGACGAGATCGAGGAACCGGCCGATCGAACGAAATCGAAATTGAGGAGTGTGTCTGACCAAATCCATGGAGCCGATCGAGTTACCGGAGCCGATGGTTTTGCGTCCGACGCAACGGCTCCGGCCTGGGTGAACTCAATGCCGAGATTACTTCTTCTTGGCGCCGCCCTTGGCCGCGGCAGCCGCCTTCTTCTTGGAAGAGCCGTACTTCGAGCGGGCCTGCTTACGATCGGCGACCCCCTGGCAGTCGAGCACGCCGCGGACGATGTGGTATCGCACGCCCGGCAGGTCGCGGACACGGCCGCCGCGGACGATGACGATCGAGTGCTCTTGAAGGTTGTGCCCTTCGCCCCCGATGTACGCCGTGATTTCCTTGCTATTGGACAGCCGGACCCTGGCGACTTTCCGCAATGCCGAGTTCGGCTTCTTGGGGGTCATCGTCTTGACCTGGAGGCAAACTCCGCGCTTGAACGGGGAGGCCTCCAGCACCGGCGACTTGGTCTTGTACTTGACGGGACGTCGCGGCTTGCGAACGAGCTGGTTAATCGTCGGCATAGGTCGGTCGTTCCATTCACCCCGGGGACGCTCGGTCTGGATCCGATCTCTCGGCGGCACTCCCGCGAGAATCGGGCCGGGGCCGTGGCTCCTCATTGAAGATTCGGGTCGGTCAGGTCGGTCGAGTTCGCTCGAACCCGAGAGCACAACACACTCGAGAGTTCGAAACCCCGAAGCGAGGGAAGCTCTTTCGGGGAAAGGTCCGATTTCGGCGTCCTCGCCAATCTCCGCGAACGTCCATTTTCTCGGAACGCCGCGACCGATTTCGGAGAGAACGAGATGCCGTGTCGCCGTGCGGCGAAACCAGGCGTGCCGGTAGCCGAGACCCATCGAGTCGAAGCATGTAGTATAACGACCCTTCCGGCGCTGTCAATCATTCGAACGGGCCGATTGGCTGTACCTCTCGATTTTGGCGACTCGATGGTCAATACGAAGCCTTAAGTTGAGTCTTTTGAGTTGTTTGCGATTTTCGCGGCGATTTCGTTGGACGGATTGGCCGCGAAACGACACAAGACCCACAAAACAGAGGAAGTTATGCATGGAGACCTTCGGTCGGCCCTTTCGGCGGGGTCGGAGACCCGCGCCGAGCAAGGTAAAGCAAAGACTTACGGCGTTTTTGCAATTTTCTCGGGGACCCACGCCGCACGAAATCCGACCTTGAGCCGATCTAACTCATAGATTTGCCAGGAGTTGTCGCATGAGTGGGGGCGACCCGGGGCAGTCGCCGAGGGCATCAGAGCCGGAGATCATTCGGGCCGCGACCGCTCGGATCTTGGTCCTCGAAGTCTCGTTCTCGATCCCTTCTTGAGTGGTTCATCGCGATCATCGTTCGGCCGATCAACCAGAGTACGAATCCGATGGCGACCATCCCCTTGAAGAGGGTGTCGGGGGCATATCCGAAGACGTTCGGAAAGACCCCCTCTCCACGCGATACCAACACCACCCCCAGGAGGCCGAACATCTCGAACGCCAGTCCCAGGATGCGGAGCAACTGTCCGGCGATGGCGGGCTTCATGGCGGTCCTTGTCGGTTCTTGATCGTTGGGGGCCTGGAGGTCGATCGGCGACCGATTCGAAATCTTGGGTGAACGAGTTACCGGGGATTCGGACGATCGGGGATGCGGGAGTTGGCCGTGCGCCAGTAGGCCACCTGATGCCCTTCCATCGGCAGGCTCAGACCGGCCCTCGTATAACGGGCGAAAGCCAGGTCGTGATTTCCGAGCCAACCGGGCCGATCGTAGTTCGTCGGATAGAACCAGAATACCAGGGCCAGGCTTCCCGCGATTCCCAGCAGCCGAATCGCCTTGCGATTCTCGGCATCGGTGTCCGCGACCAATCCCGAAGACGCCGGGCCGATGCCGAGCACGATCAACGCGAGCAATGCCGGGATGTAATAGAACGCATAGCCAGACGAACCGAAATGGAGCAGCAGGTGCGTCGCCAGCGCGGGGAGGATGCTGATCGCAAGGAGAATCGCCAGTAACCGCGAATCATCGGATCGTCGAAGCCGAACGATCCCCCTCGGCACGAACAGGAGCGCCGGCCCCAAGGTCCAGACGAGGGCCATCGCCAGCTTGATCGAATAGCGAACGGCTCCATCCAGCATCCCGAGGTTCCAAACCGAGTTCAGCAGGCCCGCGTTATGGGCGAACTTGGTGTTAGTTTCCTCATAGCGGTTCCAACTCCCGGCCTCCAGGAACATGGGGACCGCCCAGATCAGGGTCAGCGCGGCGCATACGAGGGCCGCCTGGCCCCCCCGCTTCCAGCGATGCTTCCAGAGGATGACCCCGAAGACCGGGACCAGGAAGAGGGGGAAGTCGGAGCGGTAGCCGCTGCCGAACGCGAAGACGAGCGATGCCGAGTACGGGTGCCAGGGCTTCGGTTCGCGCCAGGTCCGAAGCGCGATCCCGAGCAGCAATGAAGCCGCGACGATGACGACGGGATAGGTTGCGGCGATCGCCCCGTAGCCCCAGAAGATGGGGCCGACCCCCAGCAGCAAGGTGGCCGCCGCGGCCACCTTCGGGGACGCGATCGCCCGGAGCCACCACCAGGTCGCCGCGAGCGCGAGGCCACTCATCACGATGTCGAGCAGGATGAACCCTCGGTAGGGATTGCCCACGATCAGGCCGCAGAGGCGGCCGAGGGTGAGGAACAGCGTATGGTGGATCGGAAACCAGTGGTTCCGGACAATTTCCAGATAGCCGAACTCGTCGGACTCGATCGGGACCGCGCGCGCGACCGGCAGCCGCGTGATCAACACGAACGCCAACGCGATGACCAACGCCGAGACGACGTCTCGTTTTGAAGGCTCTACGATTCGGGAACTTGAGGCGGGCGCGGGACGCGCCGAGGTTGCGATCGAGTTGCTAAACATGGCGGCAGAACTCCATTTCCGCGCGGATGTGGCTCCCGGGAGCGGCCCGAATGTTATCCGAGAACTCGGGCACAGGCAAGGTCCGTTCATCGTCCTGGTCGACCAGGGAATGACGGCCTTCGGTCCTCATGAGCCAAGGTTCATGCCGCGGCATCGGGGGGGACGTCATCCGATTTCTTCCTGCCCCGCGAGCGGAAGTGGCTCCAGAGTTGTTTGCCGTGATGGCCGAGCTGGCTGGCGAGCCGACCGGCTCGGGAGCGATCGGACATCGACGACAGGACCCGAATCAAGGCCGTCCGCTCGGCCTGATGCAGGCAACTGGCCAGCGCCGGCAGGATTTGCTCGACCACGCCGAACGGATTCTCGGGGGTGAGGCCGACCGCGACATAATTGGCGAATGTCGGCG
Source organism: uncultured Planctomycetales bacterium (assembly GCA_937997355.1). Lineage (GTDB taxonomy): Bacteria > Planctomycetota > Planctomycetia > Isosphaerales > Isosphaeraceae > CALKTZ01. The sequence goes on from CALKTZ010001051.1 coordinate 3,891, forward strand.
GGAGGCTGGCACGCAGCTTTTCGAAGATGAGCCGGATCGCCTTCTCGCGGTCCCCTTCCCCTTTCAACCAGTCGTAGGGGGGCTTCCAGGTTTCGTTCACGGCCGAGGTGATCCGGTCGGCCTCCGTCACCACTACGAGCGAGGGAGGGCGATGTCGATTGGGGTGTTCCATGAACCAGCGGTCCCAATCCTGCGCGAAGGCGATGTCGCCGCGCGTTCCCGGATTTCGGCCGTCGATCACGAGCATCAGGAGGTCGCATTCGACGACCGATGACAGGGCCGACGCGCGCGAGGACCGATGCTTGCGCGATTCCCCATCCGGCGCCGAGAGATACGGGGGCACTTCCACCCAACGGATCTGTGCGAGGTGGTCGATGAGGGTGGGGTCATCGAGCTGCATCGCCGACACCCGGGCGCGGATCAGGCTCCGATCCCCCGAGAACGCCTTGCGGCAGAGGTCGATCAGGGTCGATTTGCCGGACCCGGGGCCGCCAGCCACCGCCACCGAGATCGATTCCAACTCGGCCGTCGCGACATCCGCGACGGGGGTTCCGGCATACTTGCGGGTCACCCGGCGATACTGCTCGGCCCCGATCGCGAGCCGTCCGCTCAGGAGTTCGATCAGATGGACGCCGAGCCGGTTGACATACGCCTGGTAGAACCATTGCAGGATGTTTTGCTGCATCGATTTCCAGGCCGGCTTGGAGATCCATTCCTGCGCCCCCAGCCGGAGCAATCCCCCGACCGGGTTCAGGATCGGCAGCAGGTATGAGTAGATGTCGTTCGCCTTCTGGATGTAGTTGGCCACCTTCACCGCCTGCTTCCAGTGCGAGAGGGTGATGAGGTCTCCGCCGGGAATCTGGCGACAGAGCCCGGTCAAGTCGTCGGCCGCGAGTTCCAGGGCCGTCAGCAATTCGACGGCCGGCACCGTGTCCAGAGGGTCGTTCGCGAACGGGTGGTAATGCTTCGCCAGGTTGTTGAGGAGCCTACGGCCGGTGTTCAGGTAAAGCTCGGCATTCATCAGGTCTTCGGCACGCAGCTCCTCGCCGGACTCGGCCTCGCGCTCGACGATCGCCCAGGCGTCGCGATCCCTCGGTGAGAAGGTTTCCGGCGAATCCCAGTCGAGGGGGGGGAGGATCGGATTGGCCTGCTTCGTCCAGCGGACCGCCAGGTACGAGAAGGCGATCCCGCTGAGAATCCAGAGGAGCGCCGCGATCAGCAGCCAACCCTGCTCCTTCAGCCAGATCGATCCCAGGATCACGTAAATGAGCACCGGGCCGACCAGTAAGGTCCCGAGCACCCACGACCGCCACTGGCGGAGGACCCCCGAAAGACCGCTTACCACCAAATTCCCACTCGTCCGGACGACCTTCAACATCGGCGCGATCTCTCCAGATCCCAGGGGAGCGAACGAGCAAATGAATCCTCACTGAGCAATTCGGATTCCAGATCCCGATATCCGGTTTCAAATAATCCGACTTTACCAGACCCGAAAGGAGTGAAGCGATTGGTCTCCCTATCGAGTTACTCCCGAGGACAGTCTTGCCCCACCCGTCGATCGTTCGACGAGGCTTGGCACGCCCCGGTCCTCGGCCGATAGCTCTCGCAGGTCGAGATTGGCGGCAACCATCCTGCTGATTGGATCCAAACCCTTTTCCCGCGAGCAATATCGGCAGACGCGAGTTTTTTCAATTCCAGGAACTTGACTCGACGAAATGCGACCGATATAAAAATCGATCAACGTCCGAACGATGTTCAGACAAGCACAACACGGTGTTCGATCGAAGCATCCTCTCGCTTCTCAACGATCGCGCATCGTGCCGGCCATCCGTTCGGAATCCGAGCCAGTTGGCGCGTCTCCGTGAGGATAATGCCATGGCGGATCTTCGTCGTTTCCTCGGCCAGTCGCCAACCTGGCGATCTACTCCTCGTCGCATCTCTTCGGGGCGTCGTGGTTCCGTAGAACGGCCGCGCCCGAGCGGAGAGCCCGTGACCTCGATCGGTGTCGCGAGCGGCCCGCCCCTCCTGGGGCACTCGGCGATGCGATGAACTGCCCTCCCGTGCCTTCCGACGCACCTCAACCTGCCTGTGTCGATGCCGTCCCGTCTTAGTCCGTACTTATAAGGAATATCTAATGATTCGCACGCATCGTGAAGTTGGCGCTCTTGCTCGTGCGTTCACGCTGATCGAGCTGCTGGTCGTGATTGCGATCATCGCCGTGCTGATCGCGCTGCTCCTCCCCGCGGTGCAGTCGGCGCGCGAGGCGGCCCGTCGGATGCAATGTATCAACAATCTCAAGCAGATGGGCCTGGCGCTGGCCAATTATCATGACGTCAACGCCGCCTTCCCGCCGCCGAAGGTCTACAGCGGGAGCTGCCTCTCCTCGAACGGCGGCAAGAACCAGTCGCTCAATACGACGGGGTTCACCATGCTCCTCGCCTTCATGGAGCAAACCCCGCTTTCGAATGCCTACAATTTCAGCCAGGCGTCGGCGGGCGAGGCGTGGAACGGCGGGAATACCACGCTCCTCGGATCGCCTCTGGCGAATACGACGGTGGTCTCGACGCTCGCTGACAATGTCTACCACACCCTCACATCGTACGTGCCGGTGCTCGCGCCGCTGCTGCTCAACCGGCAGCCGCGCTACG
>CALKTZ010001052.1 GCA_937997355.1 uncultured Planctomycetales bacterium
GCCTCGATCCGGGCGATCGCCTCGCGCAGTTGCGACGAAGAAAGCTCGCCATCGACGACGCGATCGATCACGGCATCCAGGCTATCGTTGTCGTCGGGGTCATCGTGTCGAAGTTCAAGAGGGCTCATGCGAGGTCTCCTCGAAATCGGCGGCCAGGTCGGCAAGCTCGGCTCGGAGCTTGCGTCGAGCACGATGCAAGCGGGCTTCCACGGTCGTGATTTCCAGATTCAGGCGATCCGCCAGCTCGCGGGCGGTCCAGCCTTCGGCATATTTGAGGACCAGCAGATCGGCATCGCGGGGGGGAATACGCCCCAGGGCCTCGTGGACGATCTGGCGACGCTCATCGAGCAGCACCCAGCCCAGAGGCGAGGGGCTTTCCTGCCGGTCGGGCTCGGCGCCCCCCCCGCCCCTCGCGTAGCGATCGACCAGGCCGCGCTGCCGCCCCGACTTCCGACGGTACAGCAACGCCTGGCGCACCGTCAGGCGGTAGAGCCAGCCGACCAGATGGACCGGATGCGACCAAGACGGCCGTCGCGATTGCGAGACCGCCGCGAGCGCGACCTCCTGCAACACTTCTTCGACAGCCTGCGGCTCTCCCAATCGAGACGTCACCACCCGACGCAGCCAACGCCGGTGATCCACCAGGATCGTCCCCCAGTCGAGTCCCGCAGGACTCCTGGCGGGCTCCTCGCCGGTCAGCACAGGGGTAGGAAGGTCGGGTGTTTCGTCCATGGTTTCCTATAAGATGTTGCCGCCGGCCTGGATTTCCTTACCTTCGGGATGAACAAATTTTAAGACATGCCGCCAAAAATCGAGCGCATCCTGTTTCCTGAAAAACGATTACAACCTCAATCCAGTTTATTCTGTTCGGCGAGTGCCATCGGACGACCCCGCCGAAACTCGCGTTTTCCGTTCGGCGCGGGTCTCCCGACCCCGCCGAAACCCACGACCGAAGGTCTCCCTTGCCGGGCTCACCGCACGGTCGCGCGAAAAATGGGACAGGTACGTCGCTCCGCTTCGAGCCAGTCCCGTTTTCGCTTCGGCTTTCTGTCCAGGCTCGCGAAAACAGGGACAGGCACGCGGAGTACCGTCGAGCCAGTCCCTATTTTCGCTTCGGCTCTCGGATCGCTGATTCACACCCCGCTCAGCCGCCGGGTGAGCCACGATTCCAGGCAAAGCCCCACCAGGGCGGCCAGAACCAGGAACCGCCAGAACTCGAACCGGGGGGATGCGGAACCCTCTTCCGTTTGTGACTCCGCCGTTTGAATCCGCTCGATCAAGCCCCGATCTCCCGTCTCGAACGACAACGGCCAGCCCCGGCTCAATTCGGCGAGATCCTCCCGCGAAAGCGGCGTGCGATCCGACTCCCGCGCGTCGGGCTCGACGATCGCGTAGGCAGGCCGCTCAAGTCCAAGCCGGTAGACCCCCGGGGCGTCGATGTCGTCGATTCGAAGTTCCTCCTGGTTCGGGCTAACCGGGATCACGACGGTTTCATCCCCCGGCCTGCGCAAAGGGAGCGACGAGGCATTCGATGCCGGTCGGGGATCGAGAGATACGATCCAGGGCTCCCCGGATTGCAACCGCTTCGGCTGGGAAGCCGCCGAACCTTTCGCCAGCGACAATACCCACTCGTGCGCCAGGGGGACGAAATCGGGATTGATCGGCAGGGTCGTGGCCCGGCCATCGAGCGCGGTCGTCACCACGAGTACCCGCCCCTTGCCATACGGTCGCTCGACGCACCACGGCGCCCCCGACGCCAGTTTCGCCGTCACCTCGGTTCCGGGTCCCGGCGTCAGCATCCGATGCCGAAAAATCTCCACCTGCGAGAGTGGGACTCCACCTTCTCCCGCCGCCCCCGGAGCCGCAAACCGGCCGAGCGCCAGGCCGGAGAAGCTTGAAAGGTCGAGCCGGGTCGGCGCCGTGACGATCGCGGGGTCGAGCTTCCCCGGAAACCATTCGCGGCCGTCGCGGAAATTTGGCTGCGCCTGGTCCCCCGGGACGACCATCAACCCGCCCCCCGCCGACACGAAACGGTCCACGGCAGCCGAGGCCGCCGCGTTCAAATCCCCCACGTCGGCCAGCACCAGCACCCGAGGGGCGTTCGGGCCGTTGAGCCCTTGCCCCCCCGCGAACTGGTCGACCGTGACCACCCGGGCCTGAAACGGGGCAGCCGAGGCTTCCGAGACGCCTTTCTCCTCGCGATCCACAGCGCCGGGGTCGAGCGCGACCTTGAGGAAGTCGGCCTGGCCTCCGAGCGGCTCGTCGCCGGGCTTGCCGTCGACGATCAACACCGGGAGCCGCTCGATCACTTCCACCAGCCCTTCGGCCGCATTGTCGCCGGGGCTCGCGTCGTCATCGATCAACTCAACTCTCAGGAGGTGCATGCCGGGAGTGGCGAGGGTCGTCGAGAATTCGAGCCGGGTTTGACTGCCGGGAGAGATCGGCCCGACCTTGATCGGGGGGCCGACGAGTCGGCCGTCGACAATCAACTGACCGCTCGGTGCGATCGGCCCGGCCCCGTGGTTCGCGACCATCGCCGAGACGACAATCGGTTGCCCCGAGAGCGCCTGAGAACGCCCCAGGTTGAGCGATCCCAACGAGGCCGATTCTTCGCGAGAGGCTCCTTCCGTCGGCACTCCGAACGAGACGGCCCAGATCCTGGGGGCGTTCGGATCGAGGCGTTCGTGAAGCTCCCGAACCAACTCCCAGCGCAGGGTTTCCTCGGGCCTCCAGGGAAACCGCTGGCCGTCCGTCAGCAGGATCACGTCACCGGCGACGTCGGGCGAATCGGCCAGGATTCGCAGCGCCTGGTCGAGAGCATCGGGCAGGTCGCTCGGACCTCCCCCGGCATTTTCCAGCGTCGAGAGTGCCTGTCCGAGCGCGCCCTTGTCGCGAGTGGGTGGGGCGATCCGAATTCGACTCCGCGCGCCGGCGTCGATCAATGCCGCCGAATCTTCCGGCCGCATCGCGGCGATCCATCTTCGAGCCCAGCGCAGGGCGAGGGTCCGGGGAGCGATCCCATCCCGTCGCTCCTCCATGCTGGCCGATCCATCGATCGCGAGGACGTAAGTGCGCCCGCTCGACGACCGCCGAGGGGTCTCGTCCGTCGTGGCCGGGTTGCTCGCGCGAGCCCCCCAGAAAGGCCGGGCCAGGCCGACCGCGAGCAGGGCGAGCAATCCCATCCGAACCGCCAGCAGGAGCCGATCGTTGACCCGGGGGGCACGCTGAGGCGGGGCGGCTTCCCCGTCGTCGAGGAACATCATCGCCCCCCAATCGACCACCAGGCGTCTCCGGCGACGCCAGAGATGGAGCAGGAGCGGGACGGCCAGCGCCGAGAGCCCCCAGAGGAGCGCGGGATTCAACAGGCCGATTCCGCTTCCGCCTCCGCCCAGCAACGGTCAGCCTCCCCCGGTCCCGCTTCGCCCGGCTCGCCGCGCGCCCTGGCGTGCCCTCGCCGCCAGATAATTCAGCAGGATTTGCTCGGGCGGCTCGATCGTGCTCGCTTTCACGTAATCGACCCCCATGCCCAGGAGCGACTCCCGCAATGTTCGGCAAAACGCCTCGAACCGCTCTCGATAGCGGGCGCGCACCGCGAGCGGTTCGCCGAGCGGTTGAACTCGCCGCTCGGGAGCTTCCAGCGCGCGGAACGTGGCCGCTCGCGAAAAGGGAAACGTCTCCTCGTCGGGATCGAGGATGTGGAAGAAGAGTAGCTCATGATGCCGGTGCCGCAGATGCCGCAGGGCCAGGATCAGGTCGTCGACCGGCTCGAAGCCGTCGGTCATCACGACGATCAGGCCGCGACGCCGAACCTGTCCCGCGAGGGCGTGCAGCACCCGGCTGATCGGGATCTCGCCGCTTGGTTTCGAAGCGTCGAGGGCCTCGCAGAGGATCGGCAGATGGCCGGGGGTCGATCGAGGAGGGATGAGCGCGCGGGGGTCGTCGGCCGAGTCCGAGGCCGCCAGCCCCACGGCATCGCGCTGGCCGATCATCAGGTGGGCGAGGGCTGCCGCCAGCCGCCTCGCCTGTTCGAGCTTGGGCCACGGGGCCGATTTCCCCCCGTATCCCATGCTCGCCGAGGTGTCGACCACCAGATAGGCGGCGAGGCTGGTCGATTCCTCGAATTCCTTGACGAAGAAGCGGTCGGTCTTGCCGTAGGCGCGCCAGTCGATGTGCCGGATTTCGTCCCCCGGGCCGTACTGGCGGTGCTCGGCGAATTCGACCGACGCCCCCTTGAACGGGCTCCGATGCAGCCCCGCCATCACCCCTTCCACCACCAGCCGCGCGACCAGTTCCAGCCGGCCGAACCGGGAGGCGGCGGAGGGATCGGGGATGGTGGATGGGTCGCTCATGAATCGCTCGGCGTGGGAGCTTGCTCGACAACCTGTTCATCAATTGATTAATCAATTAAAAATATATTAATATTGGAATATTTATATTAAATTTTATAATAATAATTTTCTATATGTAAAATAATGGGTTATCAACGACCAATCCTTCAGCCGACGCGGCGTCGTTGAGGGCATGGTCGGCGGAAACCAGGGTGACAGGGTCGGAGCCGCCCGCTCGATGGAAGCGGCCGACTTCGAGAGCCACGGCGAGCTGTACGGCGTCGTAGGCGCGAAGCGAGTGTTTTACCCCGAGTCGTGCGGCATCATCCAGCAGGGCGGGCGTGACCTGGGCAACGGCATACCGTCCGACGAGGTGCTGGCGAAAACGATGGAGGAGCGATGATGCTTGCCGGGGAGGGATGCTGTTTCCTTGCCGTCGGCGAGCGATGGCGCACGAAACTTCGACGGTAGTGATACCGGCGATATAGATCACGGCGGAGGAATGACGGCGTGTAATCTCATGGACCCAGGATGTGCCGGCCTCCCGGACGTAGCGTTTGACGAGGGCGCTGGAATCGAGGAAATAGGCGATCGTCACCGTTAGCGCCGCTCGCGGAGGATCGTTTCCGACAGTGGTTCGCCCTCGATCGAGACGGGTTGATCGTCCGGATCATCGTCGTCGATGTCCAGGGCCGGATCGGGGAGCGAAATCAGGAGGCCGCCGGCTAACATCTGCTGGTGGATTTCCTCGATGGAGAGGGCCTTCTTCGCTGCCGGCGGCGCGGTCCTGGTGCGATCGGCACCCTTCCGACGAGCGGGGCCTTCGGCCGCGGGCAGATCCAGCCTTAGCCGGTTGAGTGCGTCCTTGACCACATCGTCCTCGCTGGCGTAGAGGCCGGCCTGGACCGCCTTGTGGACGAATCGCTCAAGGTCTTTGGACAAATGAATATTCATAACAAGGAAACTTCTCGATATCTGAAGTTTACCACAACCTGCGAGGGGTTGCCAAGCTGGTGAATGCCGTACGCAATCCAGGCGATAACGGTCTAAAGCTCTCGTTCCAGCCGCGAGGCGGCGTGATCGGTGGCGGGGGGGACGGTTTCGAGCAGATGCGCGATGATCGAGTCGGAGGTGATCCCCTCGGCCTCGGCGTGGAACGTCGTGACGATCCGGTGGCGGAGCACCGGCCGGGCAACGGCCCGAACATCGCCGATCCCGGCGTGGAGCCTCCCTTGCAGGGCCGCCCTCGCCTTGGCCGCCAGGATGAGCGACTGCCCGGCGCGCGGCCCCGCGCCCCAGGAAACGCAACGCTTCACCAGCGGCGCCGCCTCGGACTCGGCGGGCCGGGTGGCTCGGATCAGGTCCCTGGCGTACAGGAAGACATGCTCCGCCACCGGGAGCCGCCGCACCAGATGCTGCAAGCTCAAAATTTGCTCGGCGGACAGGATCGCCTCGGGCGCGGCCTCGTCGTCCCCGGTCGTGCGACGGAGGATCTCCAATTCCTCGGCAGGATCGGGATAGGGGATTTTCACGTTGAGCATGAACCGGTCGAGCTGCGCCTCGGGGAGCGGATAGGTCCCCTCCTGGTCTCGGCGTCGTCTTGGAGGATATCGGTGCCGGTGATGTCCGAGGGCATCAGGTCGGGGGTGAACTGGATGCGCCGGAACGAGAGCCGCACGATCCTCGCCAGGGTCGCCACGAGGAGGGTCTTGGCCAGCCCCGGCACCCCCACCAGCAAGACATGCCCGCGCGCGAAAAGCCCCGTGACGAGCTGCTCGACGACATCCCCCTGCCCCACGACCACCTTGCCGATCTCGGCACGCACCCCGCGATAGGCATCGGCCAGCGCCTTGAGCGATTCTACGTCGTCCCGTGGCGTGTCGATGCCGGAGGCTAAAGGAAAATCGGACATTCCGCTCCTCGGTTCGGTCGTGGGTTGACTGACTCATCGATCACTTCATTTTGGCTCATGATGGATTACGAGGTAATGACGCAGGGGCCGATCCTTGGGGGCCACGGGTCTTCGTACATGTTTAGCGAGGGAGGAGGATTTGTTCGGCGGTGGCCTCAAGACACCGCCGAAATGCGTTTCCTGTTCAGCGCGGGTCTCCCGACCCCGCCGAAACCGCCGACCGAAGGTCTCCGCTATCGATGGCTTGCGCCCCGGGGGCTCCTCGCTGGCGCTCGTCGACCCCGGCCACCCTTCACCGA
>CALKTZ010001053.1 GCA_937997355.1 uncultured Planctomycetales bacterium
CTGGCGGCCGCCGTGGTGTTCGCATACACCGGCGTTCTCGTCGGCCTCATCGCGACCGAGTTCAGCGAGTCGCGGAAAGGTTGCTCGGCAACGGCAACAAATCGGCTGTGAAACGCCCGAGAGACCGCGAGGATTCGGGCGGCCTTGCCCTGTGCAGCGAAAATCTTCTCAGCCCGTTTCACCTCGGCCGAGGGGCCGGAAAGGACGTTCTGATTCGGGGCGTTGCGGTTGGCGAGCACGAGGTCCAGGTTGTGCGACTTCAGGATCTGTTCGACTTCCTGCACCGTGGCCTGCACGGCGATCATCGAGCCCGAGTCCTCGCCCGAGCCGCCGCCGGCCATCAAGGCGCCTCGGCGTTGCGAGAGGGTCGAGAACCCTCGATCGTCGATCCAACCGGCGGCACGCAGAGCCGTCAATTCGCCATAACTATGACCGCCGGTCATCTCCCCCCTAATCCCGAAGAATTCGAGGACCTTCAGGAGTCCCAGGCTGATCGCGCCGATCGCGGGTTGTGCGTTCTGAGTCTCGCGCAGGATCTGTTCGTCGCGCAGCCGGTCCGCGTCCTCGAACTTGCTGTAAGGATAGATCCGGTCGCTCAAGCGATCGCCGGCCGATGCCCCCGGCATCATCTCGTCCGCAAGGCCGAGCGCCTCCTGCATCTGCGGAAACTGGCAAGCAAGCTCGCGAAGCATCCCCGTGTATTGCGAGCCCTGGCCGGGGAACAGCAGCGCCAGCGGTCCGGGCCTGCTCCCCTGGTGATAGGCGATGAAGCCGGATTTCGAATCGGGGAAACGCTTCAGGCCGTTGCTCGTGCCGGGATGCCCATTGGAATCGCCCTGAAGCTGGGCCTCCGCCTGATCGAACAGGCCGGCCAGATCGGTCTTGCCGCGTTCCGCGACCAGCAGCAGCCGATGCGATTGCCCTGGCCGGAACCGAGACCGGCTCTGCGCGGCCCTCGCCCGGAAGGCGGTCCAGGAGAGGTCCCTCGGCCAATCGCGAAGCTCGCGCCGCAGTCCTTCGGCATGATCGCCCGAGAAGGCGACGATCTGAACGTCGCCATCCCAATCCACGCCGACCTTCGCGGCGCTCGCTTCCTCAAGCACGCAATGGAAGTTGCTCCCCCCGAAGCCGAAGGCGCTCACCGCCGCTCGCCGAGGATGTCCGGGCCGGGGCAGCCAGGGGCGAACCTCCCCATTGAGATAGAACGGAGACTGCTCGCCGGTCAGACTCTCGATCGGCTTCTGGACCTTGATCGTGGGGGGGAGGACCTTGTGGTGCAGCGCGAGGGCCGCCTTGATGAGCCCGGCGGCACCCGCCGCCGCCTTGGTGTGCCCGACCTGCGACTTGACCGAGCCGAGGGCGCACCAGGGTTTCCGCGTCCCCGATCGATGCGGCTGGAAGACCTGCTCCAGGGCCGAAAGCTCGACCGTGTCGCCGACCTTCGTCCCCGTCCCGTGCGCCTCGATCAGCTCGATACTCGCCGGGGTTGCCCCGGCCAGGTCATAGGCCTGACGCAGCGCCTTGGCCTGCCCCTGCGCGTTCGGCGCATAGATCGCCTGTCCCTTGCCGTCGCTCGACGTCCCCATCGACCGGATGACGGCATAGATCCGGTCGCCGTCACGCCTCGCGTCGTCGAGCCGCTTCAGGGCGACGAGCCCCAGCCCTTCGCCGAGGATCGTGCCGTCCGAATTGGCGTCGAACGGGCGAGCATCCCCGGAAGGAGAGAGTGCGGGGGTTTTGCTGAAGCACATGTACATGAAGATGTCGTTGAACGTGTCGAGCCCGCCGGAGATCACCAGGTCGCTGCGGCCGGACGCGAGCTCGTGCATGGCCAGGTTGATGGCGGCCAGCGAGCTGGCGCAGGCGGCGTCGACGACGCAGTTGGTCCCCCCCAGGTCGAGCCGATTGGCGATCCGCCCGGCGGCGACGTTCCCGAGCAGCCCCGGGAACGAGTTCTCCTGCCAGCCGACGTACGACTCGGAGATTCGCTTCACGACGTCGTCGGCAGTCGCCCGATCGACGCCGGCCCCTTCGAGTGCCCGACGCCAGATCGGGTGTCCGAGCCGGGCCCCCAGGGGGATCACCAGTTCGAGCGTGCCGGTGACGCCGAGGATCACGCTCGCCCGCTCGCGATTGAAGTCGCGACCCGCCCCGTAGCCCGCGTCTTCGAGCGCCTGCCGGGCGACGAGGAGTCCGAGCAACTGGGTGGTGTCGATCGCCTCGACGGTGTTGGGGGCGATGCCGAACTCCATGAGGGGGAAGTCGACCGGCAGCAGGAAGCCGCCTCGCCTCGCATACGTCCGGTCGGCCGCCTTCGGATCATCGTTGAAGTAATCCTCGGGCTTCCAGTGAGAATCGGGAACCTCGCGGATCGCATCAATCCGATGACGGATATTGCCCCAGAACCGGGCCAGATTTTCCGCCTCGGGAAACATGCAACCCATCCCGATGATCGCCACCGGGACGGATTGCGAAGGATCGGCCGGAGTCAAGTCTTATCCCCTTTCGAACATCGATGCGAATCAAGGTGAGCAGAGCAATTCGTGCGGTCAGGGAGGCAAGAGAGATCGGCCGGGCAAGCCGGCCTCGATCTCGGCGTTCGGTCGATCGGATCCGGTCAGTTCAGCGAACAGCGATTCTCAATCTCGCCGGACTCGAGCGGAGTCAGGAGCGGCGACCTGGGGGGGAGCTTGCCCCCTTGAGTTTGGAGCATTCGCGCCCGGGTGAGCACCGCGGCGCCATAGAGTAAATTGAGCGCCACCACGGACACGCGACGGTTCTCGGGGACTTCCAGGAACGATCCGCGGACCCAATCGTTGAACGCCGCCATCGCCGGGCCGCACCAAATCTGATAATCCAGGGTGCGGGAAGGATCGCCCGAGTTGGCCCAGTTCGAGGAGTTGCCGAGATACCAGCGAAAGATCAACGCCATCTTGTGCTTGGGGTCGCGGTCCGCGCGTTCAAGCTGGGAGGGGTCTCGCCTCGTGAAGAAGTCTCGCGTCTCGTGCCATACCGTTTCCAGAGGCTTCTTGAACAGGCTCTTTTCGAGGTTCGCCCGCTCCGAGGCCGGGATCTGCTCGATGCCGTCGTTGGCGCGATAGATCTCGAAGAGCTTGGCCGCCCGCATGGGGAACATCGTCCCCCGTTTCAGGACCTGGACCTTGACCCCCATCTCGAACATGTCGGCGGCGGGGGCCATCGCCACGTCCCCTTGCCTGGCCTGGCACAAGAGCCGACGGACCACGTCGGACGTCCCCGCCTCGACGCACGATTGATTGATCGACCCGGTGACGAGGTAGGCGGCCCCCATGGCGAAGGCGGCGACGGCCGACCAGGGGGTTGCGATGCCTCCGGCCGCGCCGACCCGCACGGGAGACCGGTAGCGGTGTTCGGCGTGGAGCCGGTCCCGCAAGTCGAGCATCGTGGGGAGGAGGACGACCGCCGGTTGATTATCCGTATGCCCCCCGGAGTCGGCCTCGGCCGTGAGGTCGTCGGCCATCGGGATTCGCCCGGCCCATTCCGCCTGTTCGGCCGAGATCACGCCCGTCGCGACCAGTTCGCGGAGGAACTTCGCGGGAGGGGGGGACATGAATTTCGTCGCGACTTCCACCCTCGAAACCTTGGCGATGATCCGGTTCGGCGCCACGATCTGCCCCGAGGAGTCTCGCCGGATTCCCGCGACCCGATAGCGCACGACGGGCAGGGTCAGGTCGAGGAAGGCCGAAGCCTCGACCAGTCGCACGCCTCGCCGAACATAGAGGTCGACGATCGCCGATTCCAATGCGGGATCGGACGGGCTGTGGATCAGGTTGAAGCCGTAAGCGTGGCGCTGTCCCAGCGATTGCTGCACCTGGTCGATGGCGCGTTCAACCCTCGCCGGATCGAGGCCGGCGGCCCCGAAGACTCCGAGCATCCCGGCCCTCGCCATCTCCTCGACGATCCGCACCGAGGCGATGCCGTTGGCCATCGCCCCCGCCACGCACGCGTAGCGAAGACCGTGATCGGCGCAAAACGAGGAATCCCCGAGATCCTCGGGCCGGCATGCGGGGACATAACCGAGGAATCGCGCATCGCGGTGCTCGTCGAGCCAGGGGGGGACGCCGTCCCGGATCTCCTGGGTCCCGGCATGTTCGAGCACCTGAAAAGGGCGACTCACCTGACTCAGCACGTGGTCGATCGATTCTTCGGATATCGGGTGAACAACCACGATGCGACTCCAACGAGACAACCCAACGCGCATCGATCGCGCGGGGGAATCCATCCCCCGGAGGGAGATGGCCAACCCGGTCGCCCCATCTTGATGCACTCAATCATTGGACGCGATAGCGATCGAGAATCGGCCATCGAGCATCTGATTCTGAGAATTCGACTCGAAAGGGTCAAGCTAGTCGATCGGCGGAGTTTGCGAGGAAACGGCCGGAAGCCATTCCAACCCGTCAATCCCGCGAGGCCCGCAACGACTCGGAAACTCCATGCGCCGGCGTTTCGCTTTCCAGGGAAAAGTGCGGCGAGGGGATGCAAGGAGACGCTTCCACCGTCACCCCCTCGGTCAGCAAGAACGGGGCGAGACCTCGGTGGACCGTCTGGGCAACCGCCTTAAAACCTGCCTGGGAGAGCAATTCGTGAAATCGCTTGCTCGATGCATGATGAACATCTCCTTCGACGCTCGCCACACAAACATCATAGATCAGCCAACCCCAGGGAGCGTCGCGGTAGCCATCGATGATCATCAAATGTCCACCGGTCCGAAGGACCCTCCGCATCTCCGCGATCGCCCGATCCTGTCTCGGATAATGGTGAAAACTATTGGCACACGTGACGACGTCGAACGAACCGGAATCGAATGGAAGCCGCTCGCTGTCTCCCTGGACCGGGAAGACCGAGTCCGCGTGATATTCCCAGCGCGGCTTTCCCTTCTCCAGCATCCCGGAGACCAGGTCGATCCCGTAGACAACCGATTCGGGCAAGGCTTCCCGGACCCTCGACGCGAAGAGACCCGTGCCGCAGCCGATATCCAGGATTCGGAGCGGGCGTCCCTGCGAGACGGCTTTCAGCCGCTTGATCAACGCACGATGAGACGGGCCGAAGAGGAGCCATTGCAAAATGCAACGATCGTAGCTTTCACTCCAGCGCGCAAATTCTTCGGCCGCCTGCACTTTGTTGTATGCCATGGGATCCTCCCTGTCGGCCTCGTAGCCCATCCTGGGTATCGACTCTGGGAAATCTTTACAAAAGCTCCCGAATTCGACAAGGCGGAATCGACCCACATTGTGTCATTGGGCGTACTTGCATACAGTCGACACGAACTTCAAACGGCCGAAAGGACGTTCCACCCCAAGTGACGACATCACCCATCTATCTCGACAATCACGCGACCACCCGGGTCGATCCCCGCGTGGTCGAAGCGATGCTCCCTTACTTTCTCGAAAAGTACGGGAACGCCGCCAGCATCTCGCATCGTTTCGGCTGGGAAGCTGGCGACGCCGTGGAGCAGGCGAGAATCCAGGTCGCCAGGGCACTGAACGCCGATCCCAGGGAGATCATTTTCACCTCGGGGGCGACCGAGTCGAACAACCTCGCGATCAAGGGTGCCGCCTGGTCGTTGAAGAAGAAGGGAAATCATCTCGTCACGGCGGTTTCCGAACATCGATCGGTCCTCGATCCGTTCAAGCGGCTTGCGCGCGAAGGCTGGGCGACCACGACCGTCCCTTGCGATCCGTTTGGACAGGTCTCGCCGGACTCCGTCGAATCGGCCCTGACCGAACAGACGGTTCTCGTATCGGTGATGATGGCCAACAATGAAGTGGGGACGATCAATTCTGTCCGGGAGATCGGCGAGATCTGCCATTCCCGCGGGGTTCTCTTCCATACAGACGCCACCCAGGCCCTCGGCAAATTGCCGATCGACGTCCAGGCGGATCGGATCGACCTCCTGAGCTGCACCGCCCATAAGCTCTACGGCCCCAAGGGGATTGGGGCGCTTTACGTCCGCCGGAGAGCCCCCCAGGTCCGGCTCTCGCCCCTGTTCGATGGCGGAGGACACGAGCGCGGATTTCGGTCCGGCACGCTGCCCATCCCGTTAATCGTCGGTTTCGGATTGGCCGTTGAACTCGCCTTGAACTCGATGGGCGAGGAATCGAGCCGGATTTTCGGTTTGCGAGAACGGCTGCACCGGGGGATTTCCGATCGTGTGCCCGACATCACCCTCAACGGCCATCCAACCCGGCGGCTGGCGGCAAATTTAAATTTGAGCTTCGCTTACGTCGACGGCGAGGCCCTGATGATGGCCATGCGTGAGATCGCCGTCAGTTCGGGTTCCGCATGCACGGCGGCCAATCCCGAGCCGAGCCATGTATTGACCGCGATGGGACGCGATGATGACGCCGCACGGGCAAGCCTCCGTTTCGGGCTCGGTCGCTTCACGACCGAAGCGGAGATCGACATCGCCATCGAAACGGTCGCCGATGCGGTTCAAAAACTTCGGTCTCATAGCGCGTTCTGGCCCAAGAAACCGATTTCAGTTGACTCGCCCCTATGATAAAAT
>CALKTZ010001054.1 GCA_937997355.1 uncultured Planctomycetales bacterium
CCGGACCCCTCGCTCGACCAGCCGGCGCGCCACCAGGCAGTTGCGGCCGAATTCGTCGGTCGGCTCCGCGCCGATGCCGTACATCCGCTTGGTCACCTCGGTTTCCTTCGAGAGATCGACCGCCTCCGGGGCCTCGGATTGCATCCGGTAGGCCAGCTCGTAAGAGGCCGCCCGCGCCGCCAATTCCTGGCCACCGGGGCGGGTGGCGAGGTGTTCGTGATTCAGCTTCGCGAGCAGGTCGAGCTGCTCGCGCTGGACCTGGCCTTCGGCGTATTTGGGTCCCTGGAGGTCGAGGATCGGGTTGCCGGTCGGGCGGAACAGGGTCCCCTGGAAGCCGGCCGGCATGAACCCGCTCGACCAGTTCGGCTGGCCGCTGATCGGACCGCCCCGCTTGTCCAGGATGACCACGTAGCCCGGCAGATTCTGATTCTCGTTCCCGAGGCCGTAGACCGCCCAACTGCCGAGCGACGGGCGGCCGATGAAGGTCTTCCCCGTGTTCATGGCGACGAGCGCCGAGCCGTGCGCGTGGCTATCGGTGTAGCACGACCGGATCACGGCGAGCTTGTCGGCATGCTCGCGGACCCTGGGGAAGAAGTCGGAGATCAGGAGGCCGCTCTCCCCGCCCGGCCGGAATTTGCGGAAGGCCGGCGTGAGATAGCCCATCTTGCGGCCGCCGGAATTAATGAACTTCTTGTCCGGCGGGAGGGGCTGCCCGGCGAATTTCTCCAGCATCGGCTTGTAGTCGAACGTGTCGACCTGGCTCGGCCCGCCGTTCATCATCAGGAAGATGACGTTGCGCGCCTTCCCCGGGAAATGGCCGGGACGGGGGGTGAGCGTATTTCGATTGGCCTCGGCGCCGATCGCGTGGCGATCGAAGAAGCCGTCCATCGCCAGCAGACCGGCCAGGGCCGTCCCGGCGAAGCCTCCCCCCATCTCCCAGAGGAACTCTCGACGCGTCTGGCCGCAAGGGAATCGTCGTTGGTCGCGCATCATCGGCCTCCCGGCGACGGTCGTTTGTTCATTTAGTCGATAAACATGAATTCGTTGGAGTTCATCAGCACGTGGCAGAGCGAGGCGAGCGCGAGTTCATCGGCCCTGGCCTTCTCGTCGCCCCGATACCGAGCCCGCTGATGTTTGAGGTGATCGAGCGACGCCGCAAGCTCGGCGGCGTTCGGCGATCGGGCGAGCACGATCCGCCATGCGGCCTCGGCCCGTGCCTTCGGATCGTCGCCCCCGGCGGCGACGGCCCGGGCCGAGGCGCCATTGCTCTGGTCGTGCGCAAATTCCCCATTCATCAGCGCCAGGGCCTGCGGGGCCACGACACTCACATCCCGCTGGCCGCACGGCTGGGTGGTGTCGCAAAAGTCAAAGGTCGTCATGATCGGGGCGAGCAACCCTCGCTTCGAATACATGTAGAGGCTGCGTCTTACCTGATCCCGGGGAGGCGATACCACGATCCCGCCCCCTTTCATCGACAGCCCTTCGAGCGCCTCGGGGCTGATCGTCGGCTTGAAGCTGGGGCCGCCGACGCGGAGGTCGAGCCTTCCGCTGATGGCGAGCATCGCATCGCGAAGGGCCTCGGCGTCCTGGCGGCGGCGTGATACCCGCCAGACGAGATGGTTGTCGGCGTCCTTTTCGGCGTAACGCTCCTGATCCGGATGGACCGAGGCTTGCCGATAGGCGCTCGACGTCATCATCAGATAATGGAGCGGCTTGGTCTTGCGTCCCCCTCGGAGGAACTCATCGGCCAGCCAATCGAGCAACTCGGGATGCGTCGGCTTCTGGCCGTTGAAGCCGAAGTTGTCGGGGGTGGTCACGAGCCCCTGGCCGAAATGATGCTGCCAGATTCGGTTCACGTAGACCCGCGCCGTCAGGGGGTTTTGCGGGTCATTGATCCACTCGGCGAGCTTGAGGCGACGTTGCGTCGTTCTGGCACCGGGGGGAGGCTCGGGGAACGGTCGATCGAGGCTCGGGACCATCGACAACGCCCCCGGCGGCACGACCTGGCCGGGGCGATTCAATTCCCCCTTCTTGAGCAGGCGGAATTCGGGGGGTTTGGCCCGGACGTCGGTCCAGCCGAGGACATCATAGCCGAGCTGTTCGCGGCTCGGGCCGCCGAGAAGCTCCCGCTTGTCCGGCTCGATCGGGCCGGGCCAGAAGGTCGCGGCGATCCGGTAGTAATCGGTCTGCGGGATCGGGTCGAACTTGTGGTCATGGCAGCGGGCGCACTTGACCGTCATCCCCAGGAAGGCGGTGGTGGTGACCTGGACGAGATCCTCCAGCCGCTCGTACTTGTAATCCTGCGGGTCGTTCGGCTCGTCGTTCCAGGTTCCCAGCCGGAGGAAGCCGGTCCCGGTAACGGTCTCTTCATTGCGCCCGGGAACCTCATCCCCGGCCAGTTGCTCCAGCACGAAGCGGTCGTAGGGCTTATCCTCGTTGAAAGCCCGCACCACCCAGTCTCGATACTTCCACGCGCCGGGCTTTTCCTGATCGCGCTCGTAGCCGCTGGTCTCGGCGAACCGCGCGAGATCGAGCCAGTAGCGCGCCCAGCGCTCGCCGTAATGGGGCGAGTCGAGGAGTTTCGTGATCAGCCGCTCATAGGCGTCGGGGGCCGTATCGGCGACGAAGGCGTCGACCTCCTGAGCGGTCGGCGGCAGGCCGATGAGGTCGAAATAGGCCCGGCGAATCAAAGTACGCCGATCCGCCTCCGGTGCCGGGACCATCGACGCCCGCTCCAGCCGATCCAGGATGAAAGAATCCACGGGGTTCCTCATCCAGCCCGGCCGGCTCGCCGAGGGAGTTGGAACTTCCGGCCGCTTGATTGGCCGGAGCGACCACCAGTCCCTTCCCCCTCGGACCGAGGTAGTCAACTCGTCCCGGTCGATCACCCGACCGTCGGGCCACCTCGCCCCCGAGGCGATCCATCCCTTCAGAACCGCAAGCTCCTGTTCGGAGAGGCGCTGGCTTCGTCCCTTCCGCTGCGGGGGCATCTCTCCTGCGAACGCCTTCTCATAAAGTAGGCTCTCATCGGGATTTCCGGCGACGACAACCTCGCCGCTCTCTCCCCCTTTTTTCAGCCCCTTCAGGTCCGTCAGGACCAGCCCCCCCGACGAGCCCGCCTCGTTGTGACATTCCAGGCAACGCATCACCAGGATCGGCGCGACCTGGCGATCGAAGTCAATCGCTTCTCCCGCGGCCGCCATTCCAATCCCCGCATCCATGAAAAACAGGAATGCAATCAGCCAGCCGGGCCGGTGAGTCAAGAAGCCATTCTGCTTCATGGACCCTCTCCATGAATGGGGCCGCACGTCCGATGGAATTTGCTGCACGACCGAGGGCGATAATGTCGAGGCGGGATACTTAAGAAACTTTACTAACTAAGTCCACCCTAGCAAAAATCCGAATCCTGGGTCAAGCGATCGTCAAGATGGCCTTGCCTTTCGACGCCTTGAGGCGACACAAAGGTAAGAGATTCAAAGTTCAAATGGAAAGGGCGGCTGATCAGCCTCGGACTTGAGGTCGATCAGCCGCCCGAACTTAAACCTCTTCTGGAGGTTATCGATTCGCCAGATTGCGTCTGACGAGGCGAAGCCCAGTTTCGATCAATGCCGGAACAGGAATTCCTTGGAGTTGATCAGCACCCAGCCGAGGTCCTCCACCCCCTGGCGGAGATCCTTGGCCCCCTTCAGGTGCTTGGTGGCGGCGGCGAGCTCGGTGGCATTGGGCTCGCGGCAGAGGGCGACCAGGTAAAGCTGCCTGGTGATCTCCTCGGGAGGCTTACCACCTTTGGCGAGCTGGGCCATACGCCCCTGGTCGTCTCGGAGCTTGCCGTTGACCGTCGCCCCGCCGATCAACTGGAGGGCCTGCGACAGGTTGGAATCGCTCTCACGCTCGCACTCGCAGGCGAGTTCGCGGGCCGGCCGACCGAAGGTTTTGAGGAACGGGTTTTCCATCTTGCCGTCGGGGATCTGGGTGGCCCGTGCCCCCTTCGGCAGGCCGTCGAATGGGGTGGACGTGCCGGTGACGGTCGAGATCGCGTCGAGCAGAACTTCCGCCGGCAAGAGCTTGGTGGAGGCGTGCGAGAAGTAGAGCACGTCGTCGGCGTTGAACTCATTGGTCCTGGCGCTGAGCTGATAGGTCCGGCTGCTCAGGATCGCCGTCAGCAGCTTCTTGAGGTCGTATCCTTCCTTGACGAACTGGTCGGTCAGGCCGTTCAGGAGCTCGTCGTTGGAGGAGGGGTTGGAGTCGCGGAAATCGTCCACCGGCTCGACGATGCCCCGGCCGATCAGGTGATACCAGATCCGGTTGACGAGGCTCTTGGCGAAGAACGGATTCTGCGGCCCGGTGAGCCAGCTTGCGAGCCGGACTCGGCGGTCGGCCTTGGGGTCATCGAGCACGGGGCCGCCGAGGGCCTTGGGGGGCATCACCTGGCCGGTCCGCGGCTGGCGGACGTCGCCGGTGCCGGCGGGGAAGATCACCTCGTCTTCGGGGAGATTCCCCTTCTTGCGGCCAACCTGCGAGAAGAATGCGGCGAAGCCGTAATAATCGTCCTGAGTCCACTTCTCGAAGACGTGATTATGGCACTTGGCGCACTGAATGCGGACCCCCAGGAAGAGCTGGGCGGTGGTCTCGGCGGCGTTCTCGGGATCTCGGCTGATCCGGTAATAGTTGGCGGCCGGGTTCTTGTAGGTCGACCCGTCGGCCGTGATCAGCTCGCGGACGAACTGATCGAGGGGGACGTTTCGCTCCAGTTGCGAGCGAATCCAACGGTGGAAGACATAGGCCCCCTTGGGCTGGATCAACCGGCCGTTGGAGCGGAGGATGTCGGCGAACTTCAACGCCCAGAAGTCATAGAACTCGGGGCGAGTCAGCAGGTTTTCGGCGAGCTTGGTGCGACGGTCGGGGGCCGAATCCGCCAGGAAGGCTTGGACCTCGGCGGGGGTCGGCAGCACGCCGATCGTGTCCAGATAAATTCGGCGGATGAACTCGGAGTCCGTGCAGAGCTCGGACGGGCTGATCCGCATCCGGTTGAGCTTGTCGTAGACCGACTTGTCGATCACGTTGTCCTGCGGGACCGCCGCGATCTTGAACCCGGGAACTTCGACGAGGTGCGTCAGGCGGACATTGGCGACGAGGGCCTGATAGTGGGCGATGATGGCGACCTCGCCGCGTCCCTTGAATCGGACATAGCCCTCGGTATCCACCTCGGCGATTTCGGGGTTGGATGAGTCGTAGTAGCCAATCGAGGTCACGTCCCGCACGGTGCCATCGGACATCTGCACCAGGGCTACCACCTGCTGGGTCTTGGCGGGGGCATGCAGCACGCGAGACTCGGGGTAGATTTCGAGCTTCACCGGGGTCGGGGCGTTGGGATCGTCCTTGCCCCCCTCGGCGATCCAGTCGTGGATGAACTCGAATGCCTTGGAGCTGCGGTTCAGCCGCAACCCCCCTTCGTGCGGGACCTCGCCCAGCGGCTTGCGGAGGACCAGGCTGGTATCGGCCGCGAACGGATTGATGCGACGCCCGCCGGTCTCGTGGGTCAGGGTCGTGAAATCCTGGTCGGGGAGATACCCGCGAAGGCTGAGGCGGAAGCCCCCCTTGCCGGTTGGGGTGCCGTGACAGGCCCCCATGTTGCAATTCGCCTGGCTGAGCGCGGGCATCACGTCTCGGCGGAAGCTCACCGGCGACGGCTGCTCCATGCGCTCGACCTTGATCGTGGTCGAAAGGTCGATGCTGCCCCCTCGGGCGGCGATCGTGGCGGTGCCGTTCCCCCTGGGGGTCACCTGCCCCTTCGGCGACACGGCGGCCACTTCCGGATTCAGGCTCACCCACTCGACGGCGCGCGTCAGGTCGCGCACCGAGCCGTCGGCATATTTGCCCGTCACGATCAACTGGCTGGTGGCCCGTCGGCCGAGCAAGGTCGGGGCCTTCGGCGTGATCGTCGCCGAAACCGGACTCCCGATCGCCGCATCCTTGCTCTCCTCGGCGGCTCGGGCAATCCGTTCGGAATCCAATCCCCAGAAAGCCGCCGAAAGGGCCAGGATTGACCAGATCGAAAGGGGAGATTTCTTCCATCGAGCGTGCATGGGTCGCTCCTTACTCGGCGAGCCATCGTCTGCGACGAGGGACGCCGGAGGGAAATCGGGCATGCCAGGTGACCAATCGGTATCGGTGACGGTCCAAGGCGGGGAAGGCGGGGCGAGGCGAAGAAAAAGCGCGGAGAACTCTATGATTCACTATGGAAACTATTGGCAAATTCTTCAAGCAAAGTCAAACAAATTTCGCATACATCTCAATCGAGGGCATGAGGATAACGCTCTTGTGCTCATTTCGGCTGCCAGCCTCGTCCTGATCCGAGAGAACCGCCCGATTTCTGGACATTTTTTCTTGCGATCACGCCACCATGCGTTCTAATAGGATGGGAAATCTGGGTTAGTCACACCGACTTCGCATGATGCGCCAGGGTTGCGGCTGACTGTCTTCGGGTCGAGGATCGGACACGTTTTGTAGGGCATGCATTCCGAGCCTCGTCTTCTCATCT
>CALKTZ010001055.1 GCA_937997355.1 uncultured Planctomycetales bacterium
CCCGCTTGATGTTCCTGAACTATCCGAACACCCCGACCGGCGGCACCGTCGATCTTCCCTTTCTTCAGAAGGTGGTCGACCTCGCCGGCACCCACGGCTTCGTGGCCGCGCAGGATGCCGCCTACAACGAGATGTACTTCGACAAGCCCGCGCCGAGCATCCTGGAAATCCCGGGGGCGAAGGACGTGGCGATCGAGTTCCATAGCCTCTCGAAAACTTTCAACATGACGGGCTGGCGCGTCGGCTTCGCGATCGGCGGCAAGTCGCTGATCGCGGCTCTCGGGCAGGTCAAGGCGAACGTCGACTCGGGGATCTTCACCGCGATCCAGTTCGCCGGCAAGACGGCCCTCGACCAGTACGACACGATCACCCCGCCGATCCGCGCCCTCTACCGGGAACGCCGCGACGCGTTCGTCGGCGGGATGCGGAAGCTGGGCTGGGACGTCCCGACCGCCGA
Source organism: uncultured Planctomycetales bacterium (assembly GCA_937997355.1). Classification (GTDB taxonomy): domain Bacteria; phylum Planctomycetota; class Planctomycetia; order Isosphaerales; family Isosphaeraceae; genus CALKTZ01. The sequence continues at coordinate 458 of CALKTZ010001055.1, forward strand.
CGCCACCTTCTACGTCTGGATGCCCTGCCCCAAGGGCTACACCTCGGCCGAGCTTTGCACCAAGCTGCTGGAAGAGGCCAACGTGGTCACCACGCCGGGCATCGGCTTCGGCCGCACCACCGACGGCTACATCCGCGCGGCCCTGACCGTCGAAACCCCTAGGCTGCTCGAAGCGGTCGACCGCATCGGCAAGCTCAAGCTCTGAGCCCGAAGAAATTGCTCAAGCCTGTTTCGGCGGCGGTCTCCCGCCCCCGCCACAAAACGCCCCGTTTCTGTTCGGCGCGGGTCTCCCGACCCCGCCGAAAACCGCGACCGAAGGTCTCCGGAATCTTTGCATCGACCCGCGAAAAAATGGGACAGGCACGGCCGGGGATCGTCGTGCGTTCGGCCAGCAGCTTCCACGAGACCGAGCCGGTGGGGGGGCCGCCGGGACAGGGCCCCTTCCTGAACGGGGCGTCCGTCCTGGAGACGACCCTCTCTCCGAGAGAGCTGCTCCATGCACTCCAATCGATCGAGGACCGCTTCGGCCGGGTCCGGACGGTCCGCTGGGGGGAACGGACCCTCGACCTGGATCTGATCCTCTTCGGCGACGTCATCCTCCACGAACCCGACCTGATCGTTCCGCATCCCCGGTTTGCCGAGCGGCGGTTCGTGTTGGTGCCGCTGGCGGAAATCGCCCCGGAGACGGTCGGCGATCGCTAATCGCGGAAATCGATCGCCGTATCTCTTGTCGTGGCGGTCGATTGGGATCTATGATTCCTTCTCCTGCATCGTAAGAAGGAAGACAGGATCACTGGGAGGGCAAGGCTCCCGACGAGCCGATCGAACGATGGCGAAGAAGGATTCCGGCAAGAAGTCGGCGAGCAAGAAGGATGAGGGCGACGGAATCAAGATCGTCGCGCGGAACCGTCGCGCCCGCCACGATTACGACCTCCTGGAGAAGGTCGAGGCGGGGATCGTCCTCACGGGGACCGAGGTGAAGAGCCTCCGCAATGGCAAGGCGAACCTGGAAGACGCCTACGCCGAGGTGGACCGCTCCGGCGAGGTCTGGCTCCTGGGGTGCGATATCCCCGAATACCTCCAGGCCAATCGCATGAACCACGTCCCGAAGCGACCCCGCAAGCTGCTCTTGCATCGCAAGGAGATTGCCAAGCTCGGCATGAAGTCGGGAGAGCGGGGGCTAACCCTGGTCCCTCTCTCGATTTACTTCAAGAAAGGGATGGCGAAAGTCGAAATCTCCATTGCCAAGGGACGCAAGACCTACGACAAGCGAGAAGCCTTGAAGAAACAGGACGCCAAGCGAGACATCGACCGGGCGCTGCGTCGAGGGTGAATCGAATCGCGTGAGGGGCCGTGATGATCGTCAAACACCTCCGCCAGATCCAGGAGCAATACGGCTACCTCCCCGTGGAGGAGTTGAAGGCCCTTTCCGCAAGGATCGGCGAGCCGCTGCATCGGCTCAATGAGGTCATCACCTTCTTCGCGCCGTTCCGACAAACTCCCCCTCCCCCCGTCGAGGTGAAGGTCTGCCGGGACATGGTCTGCCACCTGCGCGGGGCTCCCGCGTGCTTCGAGACCCTGGAAGGGGTGGCCAGGGAATTCGGCGTCGCGGTGCCGCAGGATGCCTCCCTCCCCGAAGGCCAGGGGGAGTCGAGTAACCCGGGAGTCGGCTCCGATTCGATCGCGAATCGGCGGAAGCCGCGGGTCCATGTGGAGTGGGTCTCCTGCCTGGGACGTTGCGACCAGGCACCGGCCGCGCTGATCGAGCTGCACAATCCGGGGGAGCCCGATCAGTATCGGGTGCTGGGAACCCCGGCGGTTGCCGACTATTCGAGCCGCTTGCGAGATGTCGCCGGGGCACATCTGATCGGCGACTCCCCCTCGCCCGATCCCCTCGATCACGCCCCGCTCGAATCGCAGATCGATCCGTACCGCGCCTCTTGTGCCGATCGATTTCCCCCGTATGAGGCGGTTCGCCGATTCGCCGCCGACCTGAAGAACGCCAACGATGAGGCCGGGCGGAGGAGCGCGGGGGATGGCCTGATCAAGACCCTGAGTGTCTCCACCTTGCGAGGGATGGGGGGGGCGGGGGTCGCGGTCTCCCGGAAATGGGGTGATGTTCGCGAGACCCCCGGCGACGAGAAGTATATCGTCTGCAACGCCGACGAGAGCGAGCCGACCACGTTCAAGGATCGGGAAATCCTGCTCCGCGCCCCCCATCTCGTGATCGAGGGGATGGTGCTGGCCGCGCTCCTGACAGGTGCCCATCAGGGCTACGTTTACATCAGGCACGAATATCACGACCAGATCCATGCCGTGGAGGCGGAGATCGCCCGCGCCCGGGCGATCGGGGTCCTCGGGCCGAACGTCCTCGGCACCCGGCATTCCTTCGAGCTGGAAGTGTTCGAGAGTCCGGGCGGATACGTCTGCGGTGAGCAATCGGCGCTGATCGAGGCGATTGAACAGCGCCGGGCCGAGCCCCGGAACAAGCCGCCGCAACTGGAGACCAACGGCCTTTACGACAAGCCCACGATCGTCAACAACGTCGAGTCGTTCGCCTGGGCCCCGGTGATCCTGCTGCGGGGGGGAGAGTGGTACGCCGATCAGGGGACCGACGGCGCGAAGGGACTTCGCCTCTTCTCCATCTGCGGCGATGTGGAGCGACCGGGGGTTTATGAAGTTTCCATCGGCGCGCCGCTGCGGTCCCTGATCGCCCAGGCGGGGGGGATCGCCGGCGGTCGTGCATTGAAGGCGTTCGCCCCGTCCGGTCCTTCGGGGGGGCTGATCCCGGCCGAGGTAGGGCGACAGGATGTCCCCGAGGAATCGCGGAGGAACCTCCCCGCGGACGGTTCTCCGATCAGCGTCCTCGATCTCTCCCTGGATCTCGACCGGTTCCGGACCCTGGGGCTGATGCTGGGGGCCGGCATGATGGTGGTCGCCGAGCCGAATGAGGGAGATCCCGGGGCCGTCGGCCCGGTTTCGCTGGCCCTGAACGCCACCCGCTTCTTCCGGAACGAGTCGTGCGGCAAGTGCGTCCCCTGCCGGATCGGGTCGCAGAAATTGGTCCAGATCGGCGAGGCGATCGAGCGGGCGCGAATGGCGGGCGACGAGCAGGCCCTCGCGCGCCAGCGAGGGATGGTGGTGGAACTCCGGCGGGCGATGGAGCTCACATCGATCTGCGGCCTGGGGGTCGTCGCGGCCTATCCCCTCGCGACGCTCTTCCAGTCGTTCTGGAAAGACCTCGGATTGCAACGGCCGATCGCCGATGCGTAACTCCTGAAACGGTGCAACTTCGAAGACCCCGGCGAAACCAGCCCAGGGACATAACGGCGGAGCGTGGCGCATGAGCACCGAACTCGAAGACTTCGAATACGGGGAAGACGACGACTTCTCGCTCTTCGAACCGACCGGCCCTCAGACCTGGGAAGATGAGGAAGGACTCTTCGTCCGCGACTACGAAGGCCGGCTGCTGAAGCTCGATCCGGTCACGGCCGAGGACCTCAATCGCCTCGTGACGATCACCATCGACGGCCATGTGTTCCAGGTCAAGAAGGCCGTCCCGGCGACCGACGAGCTGGGCGTCCCTCGCAAGAATGAAGACGGCGAGGATATCGTCCGCGCGACCACCATCCACGATGCCGCCAACCAGCTCTATGAGCGACTGAAAGAACAGCGGCAGCACGCGAGCTTCGATAACTCCGATTTCGGAGAATCTGAGCGGACATCGAGCGGCACTCAATCGATGTTCGAGATGCTGATCCCGCGCTTCGACAAGTCGAAGCCGGAGGTCCCCGCGCAGAAGTCGGGGAGCGGGGTCCAGTCGATGTTCGAGATGCTGATCCCGCGCTTCGATCGGTCGAAATCGGAGGTCCCCGCGGAGAAGGCAGCGAGCGGTTCTCAGTCGATGCTGGACATGCTGATCCCGCGCTTCGACAAGCCGAAGCCGGAACCCACCCCCGAACCCAGGGCCTGGAACTGGGCCGACGGCAATCCGATCCCGATCCTCTGCCACAAGGAATACATGGACCCGGTCGCGGTCTGCCGGGTCTGCGTCGTCCAGGTCTCCAAGATCAAGGACGGCAAGCCGAGGGTCGAGCGCAAGCTCCTGCCGGCGTGCCAGCACCGCGTCGAGGATGGGATGGTCGTCGACACGATCGAATCCCCCAACCTGAAGGCGAAGGCGAGGATTCGCGGCGCGGTCGACACGATCGTCGAGCTGCTGATGAGCGATCATCCCACCCCCTGCATCAAGGAGCAGCGCAATCCGGGCGATTGCGAGCTGGAAGGGCTCGCCCGACGCTTCGACATCAAGTCGCCGAAGTTCGCGGGGCGGCCCGTCGAGCTGCCGCACGATGATTCCTCGCTGGTCATCGGCTTCGATCCGAATGCCTGCATCCTCTGCGATCGCTGCGTCCGGGGCTGCGACACGATCAAGGAGAACCACGTCATCGGCCGGACGGGCAAGGGCTACACGGCGCAGATCGGCTTCGACCTCGGCGAGCCGATGGGGAAGTCGTCGTGCGTGGCCTGCGGCGAGTGCGTCGACTCCTGCCCGACCGGCGCGCTCACGACCCTCCAGGTCCAGTTCTCGGGGGTCGGTGGGGCCGCGGCGGCTGCCCCGTCGTCGGCCTTCGGATTCGGCAAGATTCTGAACTGGCTCTCTCCCGAGAGTCAAACCGCGACCCAGCGACAGCTCGCATTCACGGGGGAATCGGTGACCGTCGAGGAGTTGATCAACCACCCCGAGCCGAAGATCCGCCAGGCGTTTCGCGGCATCTCCCGCGAGTTCCTCCGGAAGAACATCCAGGCGGTGGTCCGCCGTCGATTTCCGAAGAACGCGCCGATCTGCAAGCAAGGAGAATATGGCAAGACCGCGTTCATGATCGAATCCGGGCGGGTGCAGGTTCGGCTCGAAACCGAGATGAGCCACGTCACCAATCGAGAACGAGGGGGGCTCTTCGGCCCGACCGGGCGGTTTGACAATTCCCTGGAATCGCGCGAGGACAACCCCCGAGGTCGGGCCGACGGCAACGGCGGGGCCGAGAACATGCGCGAGGTGATCCCCATCGACGCGCCGGTCTCCCTGCCGTACGGCAACACCCTCGCCACGCTGGAGCCGGGAGACCTCTTCGGCGAAATGAGCTGCATGAATCATTATCCGAGGTCGGCGACCGCCCTCGCCGCCGAGGACGGGACCGAAGTGCTGGAGATGCTGCGCAACGTCCTGTACATCATGCAGCGCAACTCGGCCTTCCGGCACGACCTGGAGAGCGACTACCGCAAGCGAGCGGTCGAGAACCTGATCCGGACCAACCAGTATTTCTCGCCGCTGAGGCAGAGCCCCAGGTTCGAGAGCTTCGTCGATCGGCTGGTGGAGCGATCGGAATTGAGGCAATGCGAGCCGGGCGAAGTGATCATCCGCCAGGGGACCCCCCCGCGCGACGGCTTCTACATCGTCCGGACCGGCTTCGTCAAGGTGACGCAGTCGCAGCCGGGAGGGGAAATCGTCCTGACCTATCGAGGCCCCCAGGAATGCCTCGGGGAGATGGCCTTGCTGGCCGAGATGGACGACATGCCCGAGGTGAAGGCCCTGGGGCTGGAGGCCATCCGTTCCGCCAATTGCACGGCCCTCGACCACGTGGAGTTGGTCTGGATTCGCCGCGAGGTCTTCCGGGACATCGTCCGCACGCATCCCGAGATCCGCGATCGCCTGATCGCCGAGGCCAATCGCCGCGTCGACGCCGACCGGCAGCGGATCGGCACGCTCGAACAATCTCCCCTTGAAGCGTTCCTGGAAAACGGGCTGATGAACGCCAATCATCTGCTCGTGCTCGACCTGGAGAAATGCACGCGCTGCGACGAATGCACCAAGGCGTGCTCCGATACCCACGGCGGGGTCACCCGATTGATCCGCGACGGCCTGCGATTCGACAAGTTCCTGGTCGCCAGCTCGTGCCGCTCATGCCTCGACCCGTACTGCCTGGTCGGCTGCCCGGTCGGCTCGATCACGCGCAACCCGACGGGGGAAATCTTGATCGCCGACTGGTGCATCGGCTGCGGCCTCTGCGCCGAGAATTGCCCGTACGGAAACATCAACATGGTCGGCGAGGAGTGCTGGATCGACGACAATCGGCTGGTGACCATCGGCGGCCTGCCGACGAAGGATCGCAAGGTGAAGGCCAAGGTCTACAAGGCAACCACCTGCGACTTCTGCACCAGCCTGGGGCCCAACCACGAGCCGAGCTGCGTCTACGCCTGCCCCCACGATGCGGCCCATCGCTACAGCGGCAAGGAACTCCTCCAGATCGTCCAGCGCGACCCCCTGTAAGGCCCGATCGGGAATTCCCTTTGGGAGTTCGGATTCAAATTCGACACACCTCAATAAATCGATTAACATCGCCGGTGAGCGATGCCGGGAAAGAGAATACGTTCGCATCGAGTTGCACATCCACAATCGTTGCGCGTCACTTGAGGCCACACGTCGACGATGGGAGAGTTTGATACCGATCCCGATGCAACGGAGGTCCACGATGCGGCGTCAGGGGCTTCGCCGCCCGAGGAAAATCCGGACAAGATCGGCCGCTACCGGGTCGTCGGCAAGCTCGGCCAGGGAGGATTCGGGCAGGTCTACCTCGCCCATGACGATGACCTCGATCGCCCCGTGGCGATCAAGGTCCCCAGGCCCGGGCGGATCCTGCGTCCGGAGGACATCGAAAAATATCTGAACGAGGCGCGGATCGTCGCAAGGCTCGACCACGCGCATATTGTCCCGGTTTACGACGTGGGGCGGACGGCCGACGGGCTCTGCTTCGTCGTTTCGAAATTCATCAAGGGGATCGACCTGGCCGCTCGGATCGACCAGGGGCCGATCCCGCACCGTGAGGCATCCGAGCTGACGGCCGTCATCGCCGAGGCGCTCCATTTCGCCCACTCGCGTGGGGTGATCCACCGGGACGTGAAGCCGGCGAATATCCTGCTCGACGCGGCGGGGCGTGCGATCCTCGCCGACTTCGGGCTCGCGCTCCGAGAAGAAGATTTCGGGCGAGGGGCGAAGCGGAGCGGAACCCCCGCATACATGAGCCCCGAGCAGGCCCGGGGCGAAGGGCATCGGGTCGATGGCCGTTCCGATCTCTTCAGCCTGGGGGTCGTCTTTTACGAGATGCTCACGGGCCGTCGCCCTTTTCGGGGGAGCGACACTCGGGAGGTCCTCGAACGGATCGCGAAGTCGGACGCCCAGCCCCCTCGTCAGCTCAACGATACGATCCCCCGAGAGCTTGAGCGCATCTGCCTGCGGGCACTCCAGCGGCATGCGTCGGAACGCTACACCACAGGCCGCGATCTGGCGGAGGATCTGCGGGGCTATCTCCAGGGTCCCGACCAATTGAGCGTGACGGTGCCGGCGGTGGAATTGCCATCACAGGACGAGAAGGATACGCCGGCCCCCGAAGACTCCTTCACGATCGAGGCTGTTCCTTCCGAAGGACGCGGTAAGCCCGGCTCGGACTCCGATCAGATCCGGGTCGTCCCCAAGGGACTTCGATCGTTCGATGAGCATGATGCCGAGTTCTTCCTGGAATTGTTGCCGGGACCCCGCGACCGGTCGGGGCTGCCCGACAGCCTCCGCTTCTGGAAGACTCGCATCGATTCGCCCGATGCCGACAAGACGTTTCGAGTGGGGCTGATTTACGGGCCGTCGGGCTGTGGTAAGTCCTCGATGGTGAAGGCCGGCCTTCTCCCCCGGCTGGCCAGGCACGTCCGGGCGGTCTACGTCGAGGCGACCGCGGAAGGGACCGAGCTTCAGCTCTCCCGGGGCGTGTTCAAGCTCTGCCCGGACCTGCCGAAGTCGCTCGGCCTTCCCGAAGCCCTCGCGGCCATCCGGCGCGGGGCGGGCTTGAAGCCCGGCCAGAAGCTCCTGCTGATCCTCGACCAGTCGGAACAATGGCTGTTCGCCAGGCGGGGAGAACGCGATTCGAAGCTGGTCGATGCGCTCCGCCAGTGCGACGGCGGCCGGGTGCAGGCGATCGTCATGGTGCGCGATGATTTCTGGATGGCGGCCACCCGGCTGATGAAAGAGCTGGAAATCCCGCTACGGGAAGGGGAGAACTCCGCGGCCGTCGACCTGTTCGATACCCTCCATGCGCGCAAGGTCCTGGCGGCCTTCGGCCGAGCCTACGGAATATTGCCCGAACGGGCCGCCCAGGATTCGGCCGAACAGCGCAGCTTCCTGGATCAAGCGGTTGCCGATCTGGCCGAGGCGGGGAAGGTGGTGCCGGTCCGCCTGGCCCTCTTCGCCGAGATGGTGAAGGGGCGGCCTTGGTCCCCCGCCACGCTCGCCGTGGTCGGCGGCGCCCAGGGGGTCGGGGTGACGTTCCTCGACCAGACCTTCGCATCTCCTTCCGCCCCTCCGGAACCTAAGATCCATCAGAACGCCGCCCGAGGGGTCTTGAAGATGCTCCTTCCTGACGAAGGGAGCGATATCCGGGGCCGGCGGCGGTCCGAGGCCGAGCTCAAGGACACATCGGGATATGCCGGTCGGCCTCGCGACTTCGAAGACCTGATGCGCATCCTCGACCTTGAGCTGCGGCTGATCACGCCGGCCGACCTCGATTCGGGGCTTGAAGAGGGCGCGGCGGATGGGAAGCCCGTCGCCGAACGATCCTATCAATTCACGCACGACTACCTGGTCCCCTCATTGCGGGACTGGTTGACGCGGAAGCAGAGGGAAACGCGACGAGGCCGCGCCGAGCTTCGGCTGGCGGAATACGCGGCCATCTGGAACGCCAAGCCGGACAATCAGCGATTGCCTCCTCTCTTCCAGTGGATGTCCATCCGGCTCCTGACCAGGCCGAAGGATTGGACCGTTCCCGAGCGGAAGATGCTCCGGCGAGCCGGGCGGGTTCACGGCGTTCGACTGCTCGGCCTGCTGCCGATCCAGCTCGGTCTGATCTCGCTTGCGGCCTATGTCGGTTACGGATATGTGAGATCGGTCTCGCTCGTGGAATCGCTCAAGTCGGCGAGGATGGACGATACGCCAGACATCATCCGTCAAATGGCTCCCTATCGATACTGGGTCAATTCGCTCCTGAGAGATTGGGAATTCAAGCTGGGGAGCGGGGCGCCGGACGAGCAATATCGCAAGGTACGCGATCAAACCCTGATCAGCATGGCACTCCTGCCGGATCATCCCGAGGAGCTCAAGGCCTGCGTATCCTATCTTTATTTTTCGAATCCCGAGGATCTCGGAGTCTGGGTGGAATGCCTCCGGCCCCATCGGGACCAGCTTATTCCGGAATTCTGGGCGACGGTGGAAGATCCCGCGACCAGCAGCTAGAAGGTTATCGTCGCCTCCGCCGTCCTGGCGGAGTACGACCCCCGGAGTTCGCGTTGGGATCGGAATGCCCAAAAGGTCGCGGAATCCCTCATCAAGTCGAGGAGAGACGAAGAAGCGCAGGTCAGCTACGGCTATCTCGGCTATCTTCGGCCGATCGAGTCGAAGGTGGAGAAAGCCCTGTTTCATATCTATCGAAACGCGAAATCGGCCGAGGAGAAGGCCCGAGCGGAGGAGTACCTGACGCGGCTGTATGTCGAGGCCGACCTGAAGGCCGGTCTGATACTTGCCAAAGATATCCGCTCCGACGAATCCCTGTCATCAGCGGATGATTCTTCCATTCCGTTTCTGAGGTGTGAGCTTCTCAAGCAGCCGCTCCAGGGATGGAATGATCCGCCTCTGGCGAAGTGGCCCGCGCCGGATCCCAGACTGGTTCAGCAGATTCAAGATGCGCAAGGGATGCTGCAAGAACGATTCGGTTTCTGCCAGGCCATGCCGCTCGACCAGTACCTGGAAACCTCGGAATTCTTGAGGATCTCGGGATATCGGCCGACCCGGCTGCGCCCTTACGCGGACGGTTCAACCCTTCGCGTCGCGGCGATCTGGACGAGGGATGGCCGCAAGTGGGCTCAGGCCGTCGGGAAGCCGGCCGAAGCCATTCGCCAGCAGGACAGGACATTGCGCGACCAGGGCCTGGCCCCGGTCGATGTCGCCGGTCATCTGGAAATCGGGACAAACGCTCCCCCGACGGAAGTCTACTCCGCCCTCTGGTCGGAGCAGGAAGACGGCCATTCAACCAGGCTCCTCGTCGACCTGACTCGAGAGGAGCGGGAGCGGGTCCGTGCGAGCCTGCTCAAGGAGAATCTGGCGCCTCGGACCTTGCAGGCGATGATGGGGATCGATGGCCATGCTCGATTTTCCGGGGTTTGGGGTCCATCCCAGATTCCTTCCTTCGGGAGTGATTCGCTGAATGCGCGGTTGGACGCTAGGTACGGCGAGGAGCAGGATGAAACCGATCCGCTCCTCGCTGTCGATTTGACATGGATGTCCCGAGATACCGCAAACGCCACGGGCGAAGCGGATTTCCACAATGCCTTGAGTGACGCCGAGGCGACTTTGAAGGCTAATCCTTATGACATCTCCGCCCATCTTCGTCGAGCGAAGGCTCTCGGAACGCTATCGCGATGGAAGGAGGCGATGACCGATCTGGATGCCATCATCTCGATGCTGGAGATGGAGAGGGACAATCAGCAGAAATTGCCCCTCGCCTATCGGCGTGCCAATCCCCTGCTTCCCAAAGCGTTGGGCTTTCGAGCAATCGCTCATGCGCAATTGAAGGAACGGACGTCGGCGCATGCCGACCTGGCGAAGTTCAAAACATTGGAACCGTCGGAATCGTACCGACTTTACACCACCGCCGCCGTAGCTTGTGCGCTCGGCGAGGATGGGGAGAAGTCCTTCGAGGCGATCGAAGCCGCGCTCAAGCGCGACCTAGCAAACCCCGATCTATGCTATGATGCGGCTTGCGCCTTTGCGCTGGCCTCGACGATCGGCCCGGATCAAGATCGGCGGCGCGCTTTCGCCGAGCGAGGGGCGACACTTTTCGCGGAATCGCTCCGCCAGGGCTACTCGGATGAGTCGAATATTCGGAACGACTCGGATCTTGATCCCATCCGGGATCAGCCGGTCTTCGGCAATGCGTTCAAATCGGCCGGATTCGATCGCGAATGCCTCGCAGTCCGCTCGGCCGATGGGGCTGTCAAGGTTGCTGTGGTGAGCGAGCAGGGAGATGGCGGCAATCTGGAGCGATACCGCAAGCTGGTCGACCAGAATTATCGCCCGATTGCAATCTCGGTCATCCGCTCGGACATAACATCTCCCTTGAGCAAGGCGATGATCTGGCATCGACCGGTCGGCGAGGAGGGAATCGAAGAACTCGCCAAGCGGCAGGCACGCGCCGCCATCTCATTGTTTCCTCGCTATTCGGAATATAGTCGGGAGCCGCACTGGATGCGCACTCTCGTATCGCTGCTGCGGCATGGCAAGGATCCGCGACGTCGCAGCTTCATCATGAACTCGCCTGTCATCGGGAATCGAGGCAGCGGGCTGCTTGCTCTGGAGGAGATGGACGAAGTCGAGCGGATGAAGAGATCGACGGAAAACAGAATCGGCGACGAGTTACCGCCGACCCCGGAACCAAGCATTCCCCCGAGCGGCGAACTTCTCTTCCATCCCGAAACCTCGATCCTGCGCGCCAAGATTCTCGCCTCGATTGCACCCCCCGTGGAAGCGGATTCATCATCCTCGGCCACGGCGGCCGCGGAATCGATTCTCTTGCCGTCCGCGAATCGCGTGGATCTGGAGAAGCTCCTGGGGTTGTATCAGAATCACTTCGATGCCGGAGTGCACGGCGCGGCGGAGTGGGCGCTTCGGAATTACGGTCAGGTACGCATCCACATTGCCTTCGACTCCGAAGACTTGACGGTTGAACAGCATCTCAAGCAGGCGGACGCAAAACTCGCATCGGCCGAACCTGCCGCGAATCGGCGATGGTATGTCAACAAGCAAGGGATGTGTTTCAGCGTGATCGACGGCCCGGTGACGTTCCGGATGGGCTCCGGGACGGAGGGAGTGGGTTCGGGGAATGATGATCTCTCGCACCCGGTAACGATCGCTCGCCGCTTCGCGATCGCCGCCAGGGAGGTGACGGCCCGGCAGTTCGAGAAATTCCGGAGCGAACGCGCGGGGAACCGGCCGGGGACGGCTATCGGAGCCTCGGCCGCTCATCCCGAGAATCCGGCGGTTGGCGTCTCCTGGTACGAGGCTGCGGCCTTCTGCAACTGGCTGAGTAAGGCGGAGGGCATCCCCGAGGATCAATGGTGCTACGTATTCCCGAAGGATGGATCGAACAGGGAAGAAATCGAGATCCCGGAGAATTCGTTACTGCGGACCGGCTACCGGCTGCCGACCGAGGCCGAATGGGAATATTCCTGCCGGGCCGGCGCGATCACTGCTCGCCCCTACGGTCAGACCGCCGAATTGCTCGATCGCTATGCCCGGTTCCAGGCGAACTCGCAGAGGATGGCGTCGGTCGTCGGCAGACTGAAGCCGAACGACTTGGGTCTCTTCGACATGCTCGGCAATGCCGAAGAGTGGTGCCACGATCTCTTCAAGCCCTATTCGAAGGGGGCCGATCGTCCCGTGAAGGATGAGTTTGGGGATGATCGTCGTATCGTGAGCACGCGGCCGCGCGTCCTTCGCGGAGGCTCCTTCGCCGATGCGGCCTCCCAACTCCAATCGGCCGGCCGCAAGGGGGATCTCCCGTCGACGGCGGGGCCGACGTACGGAATTCGCGTCGCGCGAACCCTTCCCGTCTCCTTCCGGCCCCCCCTCCCCTGAGCCGAGGGCGGTGGTTCATTCTTGCGCCACGAATTCGGGATTGCCGTTCACGCTGCTCTCGTAGTCCAGATACAAAAAGCCGGCGATCGCCGAAGCGATCAAGGTCCACTTCGCGGCCAAGCCCGCGAACTTGACCGTTTCCTTCGATCCTTCTTCGGCCAGGAATGTCCCCCGGCGGAGCAGTCGACGTGTTTTTGAACGTTGCCACCACGACTGCCCGGGCTTATTTGCCCGCAGCTGAGTCTTCGGCTTCGCCCTCTTCTCCTCTCCGCTTTCGTCCGATGTCTTCATGACTTGCTGATCGGCTCTGGCGGTTGGCGTTTTGTGCTGGAGCGGGCAGAGGGTGGAACAGCCCGTGAGCTGGGACGCGAACGCTACGAGAGTCAACTCGATCAGCAATCGATCGACGATCGACCTCCGGATTGTCCGGCGCGGAGAATGCACCGATCAACTCCATGAAATGAGCGGGCGACCCGAGTTTCGGATGCGACGGGAGGATCGACGTGATTGTGCGTGACCATACTTTTGCACTTGAAATCGGTCAATGGGACTTCCTTGGTCGGCGAATTGCCAGGATCGGCGAGAGATTTGCGAGATCCTCTTGCGCCTACGGCAAAGACGGAACGCGC
>CALKTZ010001056.1 GCA_937997355.1 uncultured Planctomycetales bacterium
GAGAAGTCTTCCCCATCTCCCCCCTCCGCAAGCTGCGAGCCCTCTGGCCCCGGGCGAGCTTCTGGAATCTCTACGGACCGACCGAGACCAACGTCTGCACGGCTCTCCGGATTCCCGCCGAGATCCCGCCGGATCGAGACCGTCCCTTCGCGATCGGAGCGGTCTGTCCCCCCCTACAGGCCCGCGTCGTCGACGAGGAAGGGCAAGACGTCCCGATCGGTACGCAGGGAGAGTTGATCATCAGCGGCCCGGGGGTGATGAAAGGCTACTTCGGCAACCCCGCATTGACCGAGCAAGCCTTCTTCACCGCATCCGACGGCTCTCGATGGTATCGGACCGGGGATCTCGTCATCGACGACGGTTCCGGCTGTTTCGATTTCCACGGACGCCGAGACCGCATGGTGAAGAAGCGGGGCTATCGCATCGAGCTGGGAGAGATCGAATCCGCGATCTATCGCCATGAGGATGTCGATCGCGCCGCCGTCGTGGCGCGATCGGACGACCAGGGAGTGGCGATCACCGCGTTCATCGCGATGAGGCCCGACCGGAAGAAATCGATCATCGCCATGAAGCGGCACTGCTCGATTCACCTCCCGAATTACATGATCCCCGACTCGATCACGTTCCTGAATACCCTCCCTTCCACCTCGACGGATAAGGTCGACTATCAACGGCTCAAGGAGATCGGCGCACAATCGACCAGTTAGCTTGGGCCGAGCCCGTCGAATGACGCAACTCACCTCATTTCCCGGGAGTTCCCCGGTGAAGGACCTGTTCTGATCAGTACCGCTCTCGGCTTGTCGAATTCGGTGATCGATCGCCCTTTCTCCGTGTCCATGAGCCTGCATCGGACTGGACTTTTCCCGCACCCTCGAATCATGAAAAGCCCCAGGAAGAGACATGAAGAATCGAGTGATGAGCTGGAAATATGTGTTCTATGAACTCGTCCTCCCTTGCGTGCGCCGGCTCGGGCCTGTTCGCGGAGATATCCTCCTCGGTCGGCTGGGTCGGATCTGTGCGTGGATCCTCCCGGGACGCCGGCAAACGATGATGGCCGGTCTCCATCGGGGGAATGAAGCCTTCGATGCCTCGTGGCCGATCCACGACCTGCTCCCTCGCCTGGCGGCCGACTCGGCGCGATTCCAGGCGCGCGACTATCCGCTCGAAGGTCTCGATGACGAAACCGTCCTGGCTCGGTTCGAGGTTCGAGGCTCGCGCCGGCTCTGCGAAACGCTCAGATCGGGTCAGGGGGCGATCCTCGTCGGTTGCCATCTGGGGGCGCACATCGCCGGGCTGCACTGGCTGTATCGCAAGGGTTTGCCGATCCGTGTCT
>CALKTZ010001057.1 GCA_937997355.1 uncultured Planctomycetales bacterium
CCAGGCAGACGAAGCCGACCAGCCCCGACCCGTCGACGACCGGCACCCGCCCCCGCCACTCGGCGTACTTCTCGGAGAGCGACTCCCGGTGAACGCCCCGCGCCCAATCGCCCCCCGGGACCACCGAGGTCCTCGCCAGGTGCGCGCCGATGATCTCGCGGGCCTCCTCGGTCACCACGCCGACGACCGAGCCGATGTCGAGCGCGGAATTCAGCCGGGATGCGACATCCGCCAGCTTCTGCACCTGCATCGAGCGGCTCCGCTCCTTGCGCTGCGCCTCGGCCCGCTCTTCCTCGACCAGCTTGCGGTCGTGGATGTCGGTCGAGGTCCCGAACCAGCCGACGACGCCATCGGCATTCTTGAGCGGCACCGCCCTCGACTGGAACCAACGATAGACGCCGTCTTCGCGGCGGATTCGATGCTCGACCTCGAACAGCCGTCGCTGGTCGACCGAGATGCGCCAGCGTTCCCGCGTCGTGCTCAAATCCTGGGGATGGACCGCCTCGAAGGCATCCACCTCGAACCCTTGGACTTCGGTGATGCCGGTATAGTCGCGCCACTGGCCGCCCAGGTAGTCGAATCGGCCGTTGGGGGCGGCGGTCCAGACCAGTTGGGGCAACGCCTCGGTGAGGATCCGATAACGCCGCTCACTCTCCCGGAGCCGCATCTCCGCCTCCTTGCGCGGGGTGATATTCAGCACGACCCCGATCATGTGCGCGGGGACGCCGCGATCGTCCATGATCACACGCCCGCGCACCATCGCCCAATGGATCGTCCCGTCGGGCCAGTGATGCCGATATTCCAGGTCGTAGACGAGCCGGTCGGCGATCGAACGTTCGATCACCTGCCGGACGTGCTCGCGATCCTCGGGGTCGATCACCCGGAGCAAAGATTCAAAGGTTATCTGCTGATTCGGCCCGAAGCCGAAGATCGCCCTGCAGTGCTCGCAGCATTTCACCTCGCCGGTGCCGAAGCTGAGCCGCCAGGCGCCGAGTTTGGTCGCCTCCATGGCCAGGGTGAGTTGATCTCGGCTCTCCTTGAGTTCCGCCTCGCTCCGCCGCTGCTGCACCCGCTCCCGCGCCTCCGTGATCGCGCGACGGACGGCCGGGCCGAGTCGTTCCATGCGTTGCTTGACGATGTAGTCGGTGGCCCCTCGCTTGAGGCATTCGACCGCGAACTCCTCCCCGAGCGTGGCCGAGACCAGGATGAATGGACAATCCGGGGCATGCTCCCGGGCGATCTCCAGGGCCGAAACCCCGTCGAAGGCGGGAAGCGAGTAATCGGCGAGGATGACATCGAACCGGCCTTCCTTGAGCGCCGCGACGAATCCCTCGCGGGTGTCGACTCGCATCACCTCGGGTATGAGCCCCTCCTTCTTGAGCCGAACCCGGATCAATTCGGCGTCAAGCGCGCTGTCTTCAAGATGGAGGACGTCGATCTTGCCCACGAAAATACCCCGACCTGCCCCGGATATGGGATCTCCCTGTTCGCCGGGGAGATCCCCGCCGATCACCGCTTCGGCTTGAGGCTCCCCGGCGGCGGCTCATTCACCACCGCCCAGAAGACCCCAAGCTCACGAACCGCGTCGATGAACTCCTTGAATCCCACCGGCTTCACCACGTAGGCATTCACGCCGAGCTTGTAACTCTTCAAGACATCCTGCTCTTCGTGCGAGGAGGTCAGGATCACGACCGGGATGCTCTGGAGCGCGGGCTCCCGACGGATGCGCTCCAGCACCTGGAGGCCGTCGATCCGGGGGAGCTTGAGATCCAGCAGCACCACCGCGGGATTCCCCTCCGTCCGCTCGGCGTACGGCCCCCGCCTCAGGAGATAGTCGAGGGCCTCGACCCCGTCGCGCACCGAGATCACTTCATTCGCGAGGTTACTCTTGCCCAGCGCGACGAGCGTCAATTCCAGGTCTTTCGGATTATCCTCGACGAGCAAAATCGGCTTGAGCATCGGTCCCTTCTCACAACCGCGATTCCAGATCGGTCGGCCGTTTTGGCAATGAAAAGAAGAATGTCGCCCCTACGCCAAGCTCACCTTCCGCCCAGGTGCGGCCCCCGTGACGCCCCACGATCCGCCGCACATTGGCGAGTCCGATCCCGGTCCCTTCGAATTCCTCCACGCGGTGCAGCCGCTGGAAGACCCCGAAGAGCTTGCCGACGTATTCCATGTCGAAGCCGACCCCATTGTCCTTGACGAAGAAGATGGTTTCCGTCTCGCCCGAGGAGGAGCCGACCTCGATCACCGTCTCCGGCTGGGTCTCGGTGAACTTCACTGCATTGCTAAGCAAATTCCGTGCCACCTGACGAAGCATGATCATGTCGCCGGAAACGACCGGCAAGTCGGCCATGCGCCATTCGATCTTCCGGCCGGCATCGAGCCCCAGCGAGACCTCCTGGATCGTCTCCCGGAAGAGTTCGTTCATATCAATCGCCTGATAATTCAGCTTCTGTCGCCCCATCCGGGAGAATGCGAGCAGGCTGTCGACGAGCGTGCCGGCCTGTTGCGCCGAGCCGATGATCACGTCGAGATAACGCCGCTCTCCGTCGTTGAGTCGGGTCCCGGCGCTCTCGCGGAGGAGTTCGGAGTAGCCGGCGATATGCCGGAACGGGGCGCGCAGGTCGTGGGAGACCGAATAGGAGAAGGCTTCGAGCTCTTTGTTGCTCCGCTCGAGCTCCTCGCTCAATTCGGCCATCTCCTCCGCGTTTCGCAGCACGATCCCGATCACCGCGTTGCGAAACTCGACGGCCGCCTCGATCTCGCTCGGGCGGAATGGGATGGCCTTGTGCCGCACCGTCTCCTGCCAGAGCTGGAACGACTTGCGGGGGCTGATCTGCTTCTTCCCGCTATCGTAGGCCGGGGCCCTCGTGGGGTCGCCGGCCCACTTGATGGTGCGCGTGACCTCGGGGCGGAACCAGAGGATGTAACTCGGATGGAGCTTCGAGATCGAGACCGCGAGCAGCCCGCTGGCCCGGTCCGAATACGCGGCGGCTTCCGGGAAGACCGAGGAGATCGAGGAAGTCTCGTAGACTTCCTTCTCCCCGGTCGCCGAGAGCCAGGCGACGAGGCGACGCACCTCGATCTCGGAGGGGGTTTCGCCGATCAGCTCGCAACGGTCCTCGGCGACGATCGCGGCCCCTCGGGCCGACGCGAGCGACAGGAGGGTCGCCGGATCGCGGGCGAGGCCGTCGCGATAATCTTCCTCGGCCGCCATGTGCGCCAGCAAGTTCACCTGGATCGACTTCAATTCGATTCGCCGCTCGAATTCGGCATGATGCTCGCGGGCTTCGAGCTGGAGCGAGAAGACCTGCCCCAGGAGATCGCACGCGGTGCGCGTCGCGAACGGGACGACCTTCGGCTCGCCGTGATGGCAAGAAATCAACCCCCAGAGTTGCCCCTCCCGGAGGATGGAAATCGACATCGACGCGATCGTCCCCATGTTCTTCATGTATTCGATGTGGATCGGCGAGACGCTCCGAAGGGCCGAATAGGTCAGGTCGAGCGGCCTCCCGGTGTCGGGACGGTCGGCCGGGACGATCGGCACCGGCGCGTAATCCGCGTCGGCGATCAGCCGAAGCCGGTTGTGGCGGTAGAGTTCCCGCGCAGGCATGGGGATATCGGTCGCGGGGAAGCGATGATCCATCAACGACGGGAAGACGTCGTTGCGGTCTTCCGCGATCACGGTGCCGCTCCAATCGGCTTCGAACCGATAGATCAGCACCCGATCGAATCCCGTCAGGCGCCTCAGCTCGATGGAGGCCATTCGGGTCAGTTCATCGAGGGTCCGGGTCTGTTGAACCCGTGCGATGAAAGTATTGCTCAGCGGATAAATATTCTCGATGCCGGCGGGCCTCTCGGCGATCAGCGGCTCGAGCTCGAGGATCAGCACTCCCCGGTACCGGTGCGCGATGAGGCCGAAGAGGGCCGATCGCCCCGGAAGATCAACCGGAACCACCCCGAGGTATCGGGGTTGGCAATCCTCCAGGAAAGGCTCGAACATCGGCGCGAGCGTTTCGGTTGCCGGTTGACCGAGCACGTCCTGAATCGCCTCGTCCAGGATTCGGCCGAGGGGCCGCTCGAGGAACTCGGGGGCGTTCCGACTCGCCTGGATCACTCGGTGACGGGCATCGAGTGCCAGGAGCATGCCGTGCGGTTGAATGCTCCCGGGGATGTGAATCGGCTCGCGGTCGCACTCCGAGCGGGCTGAGGCGGCGGGATCGAACGTGGTCGATTCGCTGGTCATGCTCGCCTTCCTTTCAACCAGCGCCCGAATCGCTCGAAGGTCTCGACCGCGGCCCCGACGATGGCCGGGTCGGCCTCCGGAGACGAATGCGCGATCAGGATCTCGCGGAAGGCCTTCCACTTGCGTCCGACGTCGTCCCCATAGCTGTTGAAGAAGGTCCCGCCCCCCCCGGTCAGGCCGAATCGCTTCGAGAGATGCCGGGTGATGATCTGCCCCCCCAGCGTCGCCCCCTCGAAGACATACATGGAGCCGAGCGCCGCCGGGGCCGATTCCAACGCGGGCACCTCGCCGCAACGAGGGAGCGCCGCCAGTTCATCATCCCCGAGGCCGAGAAATCGCAGGTCGTCTTCGATCCTCGCCGCCTTCTCTCTCCCCTCGAAAATGGCTACTTCCTCGCCCAAGCCGGCCCTTGCCCGTTCTTCCCAGGGGCGGATATACCCGTAAAACCGGCCGAGGAGGCGGCGATAGTCTTCGATCGTGAATGTTTCGCTCATGATGTCGAGGTCGGCCTCGACCTGTCGGTGATGCCGACTCGTCCGCGACTTGATCTCATCCAGCAGCATGTCGACTCCCAGTCCAGATCGAGGTGCCCCTCCAGCGGCGAAAAGAGTTTCCGGAAGAGTTGCAAGTCCTCGCGCGCTCGGGGAAACCGAAATCTTCCCCCGAACCCTCGATTTTTACAAATTAGCAACGATTCAACCCGATCATGTTACCAATGTCCGGAGAGACTAAATATGCAAGCGACATGCCATCCACTCTCGACCCCCCTCGAAAACAGGGCGTCATATCTCTCGATTTGATCCAACCGGGGTTCCGCCCGTTCACTCGGGAGCTATTTGTCCGGGCACTCTTGAGACGACCGGATTCAGTGGCGGCAGAGGATTGAAGTCGGCGGGAGTTGACGGGGAATGCCGTAGTCGACGACGGGCCAGGGCCAGGAGAGCGAAGAGAGGTTTTCCATCCCAATTCGAAGCTCGGGAGCCATCGGGCCGGTAAACCCGATCCTCCAGGGAAGCGAGATCGTGAGAGAGCTCCGGATCTTCGACCAGGCGATCAAGATCGTCGAGCGAGAGCACGCCGAACCGACCGAGCCAACGCGACAGGGCGATGTACGCTGCTTGAGGATCGTCCGCGCGACAGGCCCGCCGGAGTCTGGCGAAATCGGCCGATTCCGACCCGGACCGGACTTCACGGAAATGCCGCGAAAGCCGGAAGGCAAATGCCCCGCACAGCAGGACCATCCCGGTCGCGATCATGATGATCCATCGGCGAGGGGCCAGGTTCGACGAGCCGGCCGAGGGATCATCGGCTGCGTCGTGGTCCGGGCCGTTGTTACCGGCATCGGCAATCGTGAACGATCGCCCCGGCAACGTCTCCGTCTTCAATTCGTCGGCGTCCAGGTCGTACCAGGTGATCGAGCGGTCGGGAAGCGTGACCGTCCCCGGGGCCTCGCAAAGATAGGTGACGACTTCGCGTCTCTCTCCGCGAAGCCGTCCGCGATCGGTCTGATCGTGGACGATCGGCTCCTCGGGATAGACCGCCACGCCCTTCGCCTCGTCGGGCCGAAATGGCGGGAAGATCATCCCCGGCACGTCATCGGCCGTCACGGTGAGGGTTCGGGTGAAGGCATCGCCGATCTTCGCCGCTTTCGGCTCGGGTTGCCATTCGTCGGACAGGGTCAGGCGGCGCGTCGCGATCACGGTCCCCAACCGCTCCGCGCCCGGGGGCGTCTTCGCCTGAAACGAGATGGGAGCGGTGACGACCCGCCTCGTGTTGATGGGTTTGCCATAACCCGCGTTGGAATCGAACCGGATGGCGAACGAGGGGATTTGCACGATCCCGGCCCGCTGGGCATACACGGCAAATTCATGCCGTTGCGTGGTGAAGGTGGTGTCCCCGACCGACTCCGAGCCGAGCGTCGGCGAGCCCGAAGGGGGCAGCACCACCGCCCCCGGGATCGATGGCAGATCGAACGAAGGCGCCCCCGCGAACAGGTCGGGGGTGGCCAGCGTGATCGCCAGGGTCACCCGCTGGCCGACCCAAACCCCGTCCTTCGGAGACACATCGACCGTCGCCCGCGCCGGGGGATCGGCCCCCTCCCGGACGAGCATCGAAACCAGGAACACGAGCGCGGCGAGGCTCACGGTTTCCGCTCCTGCTTCGGTTCCTGCCCCTGTCCCTTCGCCTGCACCTGGAAGGCGAACTTGGCGCGGAGGAAGTCGGCGGGCTTCGTCTGGACGCGCCGGAGCCAGAGCCCCCGCAGTTGCTCGTCACTCAGCGGCATGTCTCCGGCAACCTCGGTGTCCTGGCTTCCCCCGGGTGATTTCCCCTTCTCGAACACGATTTCATCGGCCTTCACATGGCCGCCGGTCTCGTCGCCTCCCTTCGTCCTCAGGCGATCGCGACGGATGGCCGCGATCGCCCGATTCTCCCGGCAATCACGCCAATCCGCCGAGAGGGAGAGCGCCCGGTCGTAGCTCTCGATGGCGTCGTCATACTTGCCGAGCATCGTCAGGCTGTTGCCCCGGTTATACGCGGCCTCCGGCGTGCCGAGGGTCGCGAACGCCTCCGCCGCCCGCTTGTAGTCACCCGATCGATACAGGGCGACCCCTCGGCGATACGGATCTTGATAACTGCTCGCCGCATCCTTGAACCGACCTTCACGCAGCAGGCGATCGCCGCGCCTATCGGGCCGGGTCCAGATGTTCGGGACACGCCACGAGGCGAAGCCGAGCGCCGCCCCGAACAGGATGAGGGAGGCGACAAACAGGAGCACCGGCCGCCGAGAGGTGTTCGTCATGCGGCCCCCCCGACCGAGCGGAACATCCAACCCCGCCGGAACCAGAGGAGGGAAATCAACGCGACCGGCGCCACGAGCCAGTAGCCGCTATCCTCCCAACGATCTCCCCCCGACGCATCGGCCACGGCCGAATATCGCGTGGTGCGGGCGATGCGACGGATGTCCGAATCGTCGGGCGTCACAGGGACGACTGAAGCCCCGATCCCCGAAGCTCCCCGTTCGAGCGACTCCATTTCCGGGCCGTCCCCCGCCACGGCGAGCAACGTCACCGGCACCCGGTCTTCATGTGGTGCATCCTCGATCGATTTCAATTCGCCGGACGAGGCGGCATCGGCAATCCAGAGGATCCAACCGGATTGCCCGGACCCCTTGATCATCGCGTCGGCGACATCTAGCGCATCGCCGGCGCGCGAGCCCTCGACGGGCATCACCTCGGGGGTCAAATCCGAAGCGAAGGAGTCGATGATCCCGGCGTCTGACGTGAGGGGCATCACCCGATGGACGCTGCCGGCATACGCGAAGAGGGCGGTTTTCGTGCCGGGCCGCTGCTCCAGCAGGTCGTGAATCTTCTCGGTCGCGCGGGCCAGTCGTGTCGGCTGGACGTCCCGTGAGAGCATCGACGGCGTCACCTTGAGCACGATCGCCAGCGCGGCCCTGTCCTCGGCGAAAGGGGCGGGCTCGCGCCGCCAGGTCGGCCCGGCCAGCGCGACGACCGCGAGCAGCCAGGCTACCGGGATCACCGTGGCCGGTCGGAACATGCTCCGCTCCTCGTGCCCCGTGAGTAGATGCGGGAGGAGATGGGGCGCGATCACCCCGCGCCAGGCGAGCCCTGTTTTCTCGGATGTCCACAGCCGCCAGGCCAGCAACGTGGCGGGGATCGCGGCCAGGAGCCACCAGGGGCGGAGGAGATGGAACTCGGACATCGTCACGTCCCCCCTCGCGCGGTGGCCGGCTCGGCCTCTCGTCTCGGGCTTTTGAAGAATCCGGCCGCCGGCGGCAGCAGGCTCAGCACCAGGCCCATGGCGAGCGGCCACTGGAACAGGTCGCGGCGAGGCCGTTGCGTGATGGTTTGCGCCTGCCGGGTCTGGAGTCGATCGAGCTTCTGATAGATCCCTTCCAGCTCACCGCGATTGCCGGCGTGCGAATAGCTCCCGCCGGTAACGTTGGCGACCCGTCGCAGCGTCTCCTCGTCCAGCTTATCCTCTCCGGCCGCCCTGGGGTCGCCGACCGCGACCGTGTGGATCACGATCCCCTCATCCCTGGCGACCTCGGCGGCCTTCTCGGGCGGGACCTGGCTCCCGGTGTCGTTGCCGTCGGTCAGGGCGATCAGCACCTTCTCGGGGACGTCGCTCCGCTTGAAGACCGTGATCGCCAATCCGATCGCGTCGCCGAACGCCGTCTTCGGCCCCGCCATGCCCACCCGCGTCTCGGCCAAAAGCTCCCGGCAGACGTCCAGGTCCTGCGTAAACGGCGCCTGGACAAAGGGCGCGTTGCCGAACACGATCAACCCCACCCGGTCCCCCTTGCGCCGAGTGAGAAAGTCATCGAGCACCCGCTTCACGGCGGTCAGCCGGTCCACCGATTTGCCGGACGGATCGGTGAAGTCCCTCGTCTCCATCGAGCCGGAGAGATCGACCGCGAGCAACAGGTCGCGGACGGGGATCGTGCGGGTGATCGGCGGTTCGAGCCATTGGGGGCGGGTCAGCGCCGCCACGGAACACAGCCAGACGCCGATGATCGCGAACCCCCGCAGCCGATTCCCTCGCAGCACCACGGCCCCGGCCGTCGGCTCCTCCCCCGTGAGCCTCGTCAGCCGATGGACGAATGGCACGCGCAGGCCCTCCCGGCACTCCCGGTAGGGCGGCGCCAACCACCAGACCAGGAGCGGCAACGGCAACGCCGCGAGCAGCCAGGGATAGGCGAAGGTCAGCATCGGTGGTGCCCGATCCAGTGTCGAATCACGTTCGTGAGCTTCGAGAGATCGGCGTCGCCCGCAATGGGATCTCTCCGATACGCCGCATCCCCCAGCACTCTCCCGTCTCCCCGGGTGAAGGCGTCGGTCCGGCCGGTCTCATCGAGAAAGACAAGCCAGGGCTCGCCGGTGAGCGACGCCACCCGCCCTCGCGGGTAGGCAGCCAGGGCGACACGCTTCACCAACTCGGCGATGGCGGGCAAGGAGGATAGGCCAGGAGACTCGCCGAGGATCTGGTCGAGACGACGCAGCGCCTCGCGACGATAGGCGTCATGCCGCCAACGGAGATAGCGGCCCCAGCATCCCAGGCCGACGACCGCCAGCAGGAACCCGCCGATCACGAGCCAGCCGGGGGCGGGGGGCCACCAGGGAACCGGCGGCGGAACGGCGATATCGTGCAGGCGATCGAGGCTGCCCGGATCGACGTCAGGCATGGCCGCCTCCCGGTCGAATGCCGAGGGCTCGCATCATCTGGCCGGCGACATCCTCGCCGGTGCTCAGCGGTAGCACGGGCACTTCTCGCGTGATCAAGAATCGCCTGGCCGCGGCGAACCGTTCGGAAAACTGGCGGCGAAAGCCGTCCCGCAATGACGCGGCCGCCGTGTCGATCTCCATCTGCCGATGGCCGTCCGAAACCACCAACCGGCCGGAGTTCGGCAGGTCGGTTTCCAGCGGATCGGAGACGAACACGATCAGGACGTCGTTGTGCCGGCCGATCGTCGTGACCAGTTGCGAGGTCTCCGGGTCGGTGCCGAAGGCGTCCGTGATCACCGCGACGAGGAAGTCGTGCGTGGCCAGGCGGGAGGCATGCCGGAGCGCCTCGTTGAGCATGGCGGGATTGGGGATTGCCGGGGAATCCCCTCGCAGCTCCTGATTCAGTTTCTCGACACCCCGCAGCAGGCGCAGCAGGGCGGCGCGGGTCCGTTGCGGCCGGAATTCGAGGATCTCCGAG
>CALKTZ010001058.1 GCA_937997355.1 uncultured Planctomycetales bacterium
TGGAGCCGAACTACGGAACCGAAGGTTACAGGTTCGAATCCTGTCGGGTGTATTATCCGTAAAACCCACCGAAAGCTAGCCTTAGCTTACATGTCTTGAATGACAGAGCGGCCCCAAAGAAGACAAGAAAACCGGTAGTCTACCGGATTCAGGGGTTGTCTCATGTCCATGACGCGTCTTCGCATTCCTTCCTATCGTCTTCACAAGCCCACAAGCCTGACGGTTGTCACCATCGCGGGCCGAGATATTTACCTCGGAAAGCATGGCTCGAAGGAGAGTCGTGCCCAGTACGATCGAGTTATTGCCGAATAGCTGCTGACCGGGCGAAACCAGCCCACTTTTGGAGCGGTACCTCAGTCGGATCTCACCGTGAACGAGTCGTTCGAAGCCTATCTCCATCATGCCGACTCCTACTACGTCAAGAATGGGAAACCCACCTCGGAAGCCACGAATATCCGATTGGCTCTCCGGCCACTCCGCAAACTTTATGGGCATACGTTGGCTTTCGAGTACGGCCCGTAGCGACTGAAGTCCGTTCGTCGGGAGATGATCGAGGCCGATCTCTGCCGAAGCGAGGTCAACAAGCGGGTACGCCATATCCTCCGCGCTTTCAAAACGCGGAGGTCGCGGACGATCGCCTCGAAGCAACCGGCGGCCGGCCATCGCCGAGTCTGATCATAAACGGCATGCCGGGCGGGGAGGTCGTGGGGCATGAGCCGCCAGGGGGAGCCGGTTCGGACCAACCACCGGAGGGCGTTGAGAACCTCGCGCAAGTCGTGTCGACGCTGGCTGGCGTCCTCGGTCGTGAGGGATGAAATAGGGGGGCGACGAAGACCTACTCGGCATCGCTGACGTCGGAATCGCAAGGTTTGCGTTGTGTTGTCATGCCCTAAGTTACGCGCCGACAAGCAGTAAAGTTCGTAATACGCTCTAGAATCGACACATTTCTTTTTGACCCCGCCCTTGAAACGATTCCATGAACTATAATATCTAATAGGTTGCCGAAAAAGCCGGCTATAGGTTGTAATGATTGATGGTAAGCCTGGATTTTCCAAACATCTCTTAGTATTACAGTGCAGAATTGAACAGCTCGTTCCAAAGGAGCTTCGATAATCCCGGGGCATAGTCTACTTCCGATCGGGCGAGGGCCATCCACGGCCTGGCACGGCGGATTGATATTCAGACTCTGATGATCGCAACATTTTGAAAAAACTAGTTATGCCTGATGCGTTGTGGTTTCTGAAACCTGGCCACGGCCCCCAACGGCTTGGAGTCTCGCGCCGGGACACCGCCCAAACAGAGCGACCGCGACTTCGTCGAGGCCGTGTTGCACCTGGCCCGCACCGGCGAGCCCTGGCGCGACCTGCCCGTGCGGTTCGGCAAGTGGGACGCCGTGTACAAGCGGTTCCGGCGGTGGGAGGGGGCCGGGCCGGTAGCGGGCTCTCTTCGAGCGGCTGCCGGCGGACCTCCAGGAGGTCCGCAACCTCTTCCTCGACAGTACGGTCATCCGGGCGCCGGGCGCACCCGCACGTGGCCGGCGTACGAAAAAAGGGGGCCAGGAGGCCCAGGCCCTCGGTCGCAGCCGGGACGGGCTCGGGATCAAGGACCACGCGGCTGCAATATTAAATTTTATAATCTATATTAAAATTATATGAATATAACGTGTTTATAGAATTCAATGTGAGGGACATCGGAGTTTTAGCATGATCGAAACGAAGCCTCGGACGATGCCGCCCGAAATGCGTACGGAGCAGATAGAACTCTCGATTGTCATGCCCTGCCTGAACGAAGCGAGGACGCTCGGGGTCTGCATCGGGAAGGCCGCGCAGGCCCTGCATGACGAGGGGATCGCCGGCGAGATCATCATCGCGGACAATGGCAGTACGGATGGTTCGAGGGAACTGGCGGCGGAGGGCGGCGCATGCGTCGTCGATGCCCCGGTGAGGGGATCTGGCGCGGCATTGGCTCGGGGGATAGCCAGTGCACGCGGGCGCTACGTCGTGATGGGAGACTGCGACGATAGCTACGACATGGGCAATATCGGCCCCTTCATCCGGCTGCTCCGCGAGGGGAACGACCTGGTCATGGGCAATCGATTCCGGGGGGGGATCCTGGAGGGGGCCATGCCCTGGAGCCATCGCTACATCGGTAACCCGGCATTGACGGCCCTCGGCCGGCTCTTCTTCAAGAGCGGCTGCGGGGATTTCTACTGCGGTCAGAGGGGCTTCCGCAGGGATGTGATCCTGGCGATGGACCTCCAGACCACGGGGATGGAGTATGCCCTCGAGATGTTGGTCAAGGCGAGCATGAAGGGGCTTCGCGTCGCCGAGGTTCCGGTGATACTCAGCCCGGACGGGAGGGACCGTCGCCCCCACCTGCGGACCTGGCGGGACGGCTGGCTGAGCCTGCGGATGCTGCTGATTTTCAGCCCCCGCTGGCTTTTCTTCTACCCGTCGATCGTGCTGATGTCGTTCGGACTGATCGTCGGGGCTTTCCTCCTGGCCGGGCCTCGGGAGGTCGGCGGGATCCATCTGGATATCCATTCGCTCGTCTACTGCGCATCGGCGATCATCGTCGGGTTCCAACTGTTCTCGTTCTCGATCTTCGCCAAGCTCCTGGCGGTGGTGACGGGGCTCCACCCGAAGAATCCGAGGGTGGAAGCCCTGCTGGGGGGACGTTTCGTCGAGGCCGGCGTTGCCACGGGCGGGGTGCTCGTGGCCGTGGGCCTGGCGGCCACGGGCCTGGCGATCGGACGATGGGCCGGGAATCATTTCGGCGACCTCGACCCATTCCGGATGATGAGGATCATCATCCCGGCGGTCCTCTCGCTCACGCTCGGACTCCAGGTCATCTTCTCCAGCTTCTATCTGAGCTTACTGCAGATCCAATGTCGGCGCCTCAGGGCCGAGGCACAATGATGAAAGCCCCGGAATCGGCCTCTGACGATCTCGCGTTGAAGCCGCGGTCTCGCACCAGCAACTCCGTCAACGATGCGTCGCCGCGGGTCGTCCTCACGGCGGCCAACTGTTCGCTGCGCATGGGGGGGGAGGCGGCCATCCCTTACCATATCTTCCGGATCCTCCGGGCTCGCGGGGTGGACGTCCATCTGGTCGCCCACGACCGGAATAAGGCGGAGCTGGAAGAGTCCTTGCAGTCCGACCGAGGACGGCTCCATTTCGTCGCCGACGATGTGTTCTCGAAGTTGGCGTGGCGCGTCGGCCGCTGGCTGCCGGACCGCCTGCATCGCGGGACGCTGAATGTCGCGGCGGGGCTGGTCGTGCAGGCGCGGCAGCGTCGGCTGATCCTCGAGTTGATCGCCGAGCACGGCATTGACGTGGCCCACCAATGCTACCCTGTCTCCCCCGCGGAACCCTCGTTATGCTACGGGCTGAGCGTGCCCGTCGTCATCGGGCCGATGAATGGGGGGATGGAGTACGCGCCCGGGTTCCGGGACCTCGAGGGATGGTTCGAGCGCACGGTCGTCCACTTCGGCCGATCGCTGCGGCATATCGCCAATCGCCTGTTCCCCGGCAAGCGCGAGGCGGATATCCTCCTGATCGCCAACGACCGCTCGCGACAGGCCTTGCCGCGCGGCGTCCGCGGGGCGATCCTCGAGATGGCCGAGAACGGGATCGATACCTCGCTATGGGGCAAGGCCGGAAGGAACGCCCTCCGCGCCGAAGGGGAGGTTCGGTTCGTCTACGTCGGGCGCCTGGTGGAATGGAAGGGCGTCGACCTGCTCCTCCGGGCCTGGTCGCGCCTCCCCGAGGGCCTCGGGGCGCGGCTGGAGGTGATCGGCGACGGGCCACTGAGGGCGGACCTGGAGGCGCTGAGCGATCACCTGGGGCTTTCGGGGAAGGTCGAATTCTCGGGCTACTTGCCGCCCGAGGAATGTGCGGAGCGGCTGTCCCGGTCGGACGCCCTCGTGCTCCCCAGCCTGATCGAGTGCGGCGGGGCGGTCGTGCTGGAGGCGATGGCGTCGGGGTTGCCCGTGATCGCCACCGGCTGGGGCGGGCCGCTCGATTACCTCGACGAGTCGAGCGGCATCTTCATCCGTCCCGGGTCTCGCGTCGAGTTCATCGACGCGCTCGCCGGGGCGATCCGCCGGCTGGCCGGATCGGCCGAGCTCCGCGAGCGGATGGGGGAAGCGGCACGGCGGCGGGTGATGTCCTATGATTGGGATGCGAAGGTCGACCGGCTCCTGGAGGTTTACCGGCGGGCCATCGCATCGCGGGAACCAACCCCGGGGCACATCGGGCGGGATAGGCGGAGGGGATGATCTACCGGATCGGCTTCATCATCGAGCAGACCCTCGGGCACATCACCCACCATCGCAACCTGGAGCGTTGGACGGGGCGCGACCCATCGGTCCGGCCGACCTGGCATCCGATCCCGTACTGGGACGACGATCGCTGGGCGTCGATGCCGGTCGTCCGCGGGAACGAGACCCTGCGGCTCAGCTTGCGGGCGAGCGACCGGCTGAAGCGGCCGGGGGAGCCGCCGCTGGACGCGATGTTCTACCATACGCAGTCGACGGCGCTCTTCAGCGCGAAGACCTCCCGCCGGCTCCCCGCGGTCGTGTCGCTCGACGCGACGCCGCTCAACATGGACTCGGTCGCCGC
>CALKTZ010001059.1 GCA_937997355.1 uncultured Planctomycetales bacterium
TTCCCGGCGTCGTTCCCGGGGCTTCTTCATCTCCTTGATCGGATTTTTTCCGAGGACCCCCTGCTCCACGCACCAGTTGAGTGCGCGTTTCAGGTTCGAGATAGCCCGGTTCCTTGTGGTGAGATTCCAGTCCTTGGAAGCCAATCAGCACGTGACATGCAGCGGCTTGAGTGCCGCGATTTTCAGCCTTCCGCACTCCTTCCCCTGATAGGGATAGTGGACGAATGACTGCAGGAAGTGACGTGCCAATTCGGACGTGGCGGGCTTTTGAGCCTGGCGGGACCAATCGAGGAATAGTTTACACAGGCTGTAAACCGTCAGGCCCGATGCCGCGACAATGGCTTCCAGCCCCTTGGCCTTCAGTTCATTGAAGAGTTCGTAGGCCTTCTTTTCCTGGTCCTTGCCCTTGACGAGCTTGATTTGTTTCCGCTTATGGCCCACTTGAATCTGGGCATACCACCATCCGTCAAATTCGCGGAAATACGGCTTTCGCATCGGCGGGTCTCCGGGTTTGAGGAACCACGGGTAGACCGGAAGGCCCGCTCGAAAGAACCCTTCGCCACGGCCATGGCGGAGGGTGCTGCAATTTTTTGCTGCAAATCGAAGAGTCTTGATGCGAAATGAAACTCGTAAATCATTAACAGACTATGACTTACGATAGTGGAGGATAGGGGACTTGAACCCCTGACCTCTTGCATGCCATGCAAGCGCTCTCCCAGCTGAGCTAATCCCCCGAACGAATTGCCAATTTGCTTGGACGAGAAATCATTGTAGAGATTCTCGCCGAACTGTCAATTCGACTCCGCACAATCTCTTCGGGCAGTCTGCAAATTCTTGGCCGTGCCATCCGGAATCGGGGTAGATCCTGGGGCGGATTTGGAGCGAATTTCATCATCCTCAAAGGATATCCCCCGCTCGACGAATTCCTTTTTCATTCAACAATGCACTCGACTCATCACAAGTTCCATGGCAGAAAGAATTCCCGATTGGTCGGTCGTTTCCGGATTGCTCGGAGATACGGATTCCGGGATTCTTATTCGCCCGCCCATCCAGTGGCACTCTTTGATTCATAATTAGATCGGCATTAGATTGGTCCGCTCGTCGCCGGGAGGCGATGTTCGGCTCCCGGCCGGATCGATCACGTTGCGAAAATCATTCAACCTATCTTCAAAGCAAATATCGAGTTAAACCGATGAAACAGACGAATCGGCTGCAAATTCAGCTTGAAAATGAAGGAGAGGCCATCAATCTGACGCAGGTACTGAAACGGGCCGGTTGCGTGATGAGCGGCGGCGAGGGCAAAGCCTTGATCGCCTCGGGCCTAGTCCGGGTCAACGGAGAGGTCGAACTTCGGAAACGTCGACAGATGTCTCGCGGCGACGTTGTCGCCATTGAAGACGGCCCGACGATTGAATTGACGTAAGGCGATTACACGCGCCGGTAGGAGACCGACAGGAAGGGTCTTCGGGAATTCATGCGTCCCAATCACCCAGGAGGGGTCATGGATGCTGAACGTGCAACCATTACACCAACAAAAAACGCAAAATCTTTATCCGATCTCGCCGATTCCCAGCAACTTTCCTCCAGCGATGGTTTCCTTCAAAGATCAATACGCAGTGGGCGACAAAATCTCCAACGTCTGCAACTAGGAGAGGCTTGGTTCACGCTCTTGGCGTTAGCAACAATCCCGCTCCTCTCGCCGAGCGCCAAATGGATTTCGATTCTACGCGGCGAGGATCTGCTTGAAACCGAGATCAGGCAAGCGCAGGCGCATGGTTATTACGAAGCAATTCTGACCGAATCCGATCACAAACCGAGCCGGCACGCACGCCGAGAAACCCAGGCGAAGGCGCATGCTCAGGCGCCTAAGGGTTGGCGGCCATTCGCGGAATCCGGGATCGTTCAACCCGTCGACGGCTATCTCCGTTGGCGGATGAAGCCAAATTTGAGAACGCGATGGAATGGCGCGAGTTTTTCAACGAATCGATTGGGCTATCGAACCCCAGACGTTGAAATCCCCAAACCGAGCGATGTCTATCGGATCGTGGTCTTGGGCTCGTCCAACACGATGGGCCATGGGGTCAATGACGACGAAATGTTCGTCAGGCTGCTCGAAAATTGGCTGAATGAATCCGCACCCGGCGAGGAAAATCGCCGGGTTGAAGTCGTCAATCTCGCGGTTTCGAGCGATTCCCCATCTCAGAACATCGTCCGGCTTCAAGCGGACGTTCCAAGCCTGGAACCGGATTGGATCCTGAATGACGTCACGGTCCTGGACTATTCGCTCGAAGAATTGCATCTTCACTCGATTGTCCGGAATCGCAAGGCGATCCCGTTCGCCTACATCCGTTCCATCCTGATGAATGCCGACGTCTCGCCATCGGATTCCGCGGCGGAATTCAACGAGAAGCTTCGGGGAACGACGGAAGACTTGCTCGACGGCGCCTACCAGGGGTGGGCCGCCGAGGCCCAGGCGATCGGGGCTCCGTTAACCTTGATTCAACTGCCTCGAACCGACGCCGAAATTGAGAATCGAAATCTCAAGCAGATGACCAGGAAGCTGGCGGGAAAATACTCACTGCCGATGATTGATCTGAGCGGGGTTTATCGAGGTCGAGACATCTCGGAGTACCGGCTCAGCCCCTGGGACAAGCATCCAAGCCCCCTGGGGCATCGCCTCATTTTTGAAGGTTTGCGAGATGCATTGATCCATCAGGGCGGCGGCCCCGGGCTTCCCCTCGGCACCGAGGAGGCGGGTCGGGGAAAGCGAAAAACAACCGACAGCCCCTCGGTCAGTCCAGCTTAACCTCGCCCGATCGAACGCATTCCAGATCCGCGAGCGAGGCGCAGCCGGCCGGAAGCGCCGCCTCCTCGATCAGCATGTTCGGGATGTCATCCTTGATGGCATAGGTCAAGCCGCAACCGGTGCAGACCAGGGTATCCCCCTCATGACGGAGCGCCGCTTTATCGAGGGGGCAGACCAGGAGCGACAGCAAATCGTTATTGACCATGAAGCCAGATCCTTCCGAGAGTATGGCGGCGGGGATATCATTTTCGGCCCCGCCCGCCGATCCGCGTATCGTATTATGCGGTCGAGTCGCGATCGATCCAAGCCAATTTCCGGACTCGACGATTCGACCGAGCGGTATTTCGAGCCCGGGTATTAACCCTCGCTCGCGCGATCATCATCCCTTTCCCCGATCGGCCGGTACGGTCATAATCGGGGAATGAGTTCGCCAGGCCCAACCGATACCACGCAAATGCCCCAAGCCTATGTGATCCGCTATGGACGGATGCGATTCCTCGGAGCGTTTGCCGGGCAAGTCGACCGCGAGCATCATCGAGGCCAATCCGTGGTTCGGGGTGAACGAGGGCTGGAATTGGGCGAAATCCTGGCTCCGGTCACGGAGCGCACGGAACAATTCCTCAAGCCGGCGGGACGAGGTGAAATTCTCCGGGAAGCCGGTCCGAGCGACTACGAGCAGATGTCGTCGCTCACAAAATCCCAGGCCTCGGCATTCGAGACATGCCAGGAGTTGGTCCGCAAGCACCGCCTCCAGATGGTATTGGTGGACGTCGAGATGATCCTGGGAGGGGAGCGAATCGTCTTCTATTACCTCGCCGAAAAGCGGGTCGACTTTCGTGAACTGGTCAAAGACCTGGCAAAAGTCTTCCGCACACGGATCGAGATGCGGCAAATCGGCGTGAGGGATGAAGCCAAGCTCCTGGCGGACTATGGAGACTGCGGCAAGCCCGTCTGCTGCAACACTCATCTGACCGAGATGCCCTCCGTCTCGATGAAGATGGCGAAGCTCCAGAAAACGACGCTCGATCCGGCCAAAATCTCCGGCCGATGCGGCCGACTCAAGTGCTGCCTCCGTTATGAGTACGACACTTACCGAGAACTCGAAAAACTTCTCCCCCCCGTGGGAACGCAAGTCACGACACCCAAAGGGATTGGGAGGGTTATCTCGCACGAGATCCTCGTCCTCAAGGTGACCGTCGAATTCGATGACCGTCGTCGCATCGCGATCGACGTCGATGACGTGGAAGTGATTGAACACCCCAAAGCCCGGGGATCTTCAGACCTCCAAGGCAAATTGGACTCTCCCTCCACGGCTCCCAAGGTAGATCCGGAACCCGGATTTGAAGTCCCCTCCGAATCCGAACACGACTCCATCCCTCCAGAAAACAAACCGCCCCGGATGAACGTCCCATGAGCTTTCGCGACGATCTCGCCAAGGTGATTGCTGGCAACTCTCGACATTCGATCGAAGCATACGCCTTCGTGCTCGAATCGCTCCAGCTTGCGCGTTCGCGTAAGCTCCGTGAAATCGCCCGCGCGCGCAAGGAAGCCCTGGAGAAACAACCGAACGCCTCCGAGGAAACGAAAGGGGCACCGGCCGGCCCGGAAAAGTCGAAATCCGAGGGCCCCTCGCCGATGCAGGCGGTCGGCCATGTCTCCGGTCAGGAATTCTGCGAATCCGCGAGGCGGCTTGCGCTCCGTCAATTCGGCTTCCTGGCGCGGATGGTCCTCGATTCCTGGGGAATCCGATCCACCTCGGACATGGGAGAGATCGTCTACAGCCTCATCGCGTCCGGGCACCTGGAAAAGACGCCTCAGGACCGTCGCGAAGACTTCGATGATGTCTACGATTTCGCGACGGCCTTCCGACCCACCCTCGCCTCGATCATCAGAGACTCGCGAGACCACAACGCCGGCATGAGGCCGGGGAAGCAGAAATGACTTCGATCATCACCAACGAAACCTCGGGCGATATCTCGCGGCGCACGGCAAAGAAACGTTTCCTGTTCGCCCTTGCCCTCTTCTTCGTGTGGGTCCTCGTCCTGGTCGTCCTCGGAGTCCTCTCCGCGACCGGCCCCGGGCGTTCTCCCCTGTCCATCGAAGTCGAGCAGACCACTCCCTGAGACCGACGCTCCGCAAGGCAATCCACCCAGGTATCTCGGGTTTTTGCAGGGCGAAGTTCTCGAATTCGGATTACATGACCTAGGTTTCTTCTCGATAGCGTCGTCCAATGAGATGCAACTCCCGCAATCTTAACCGGACGATTCCAGCCGCTGGATGCGGACCGGCAATATTTCGCTCCGCGTCAGGCTCGAAGGCAAATCCCCGATCCAGGACGCTCGGTCACGATTTTCCATTTCGACGAATTTCCCAATGAACGATCCAAAATTCGACGAAACGCAACCGCTGCAATCGCTTGCGGGCGTGGATCTTCCATCACTGATGATGGACCCTGAACACGCGAAAAGGCCATCCTGGAGGGGCCATCAAGGGGAAGCACGGCCCCGCCCATCGGGAAATCCTCGCTGTTCACCCCCTGCTCAGCCTGGAGCAGATGTGGGCCGGACACAAGCCCGTTCGACCGTGTTGATCGTTGACGATTCGGCCATCGATCGGCGAATCACCGGCGGCTTGATCGAACGGACGGACGGGCTCGGGCTTCAAGTCGCCATGGCGTCCAACGGCCGAGAAGCCCTCGAGTTCATGGGGCAAAAGCTCCCTTCCGTCGTCCTCACCGACCTCCAGATGCCCGAGATGGATGGGCTGGCGCTGGTCAAGAAGATCCGTGAACGTTACCCCGAAGTCCCGGTGGTCCTCATGACGGCGCACGGCAGCGAGGAGATCGCCGTGGAGGCGATCAAGGGGGGGGCCGCCAATTATGTCCGCAAAAAGGCCCTGGCGCGCGACCTGGTCTCGACCTTGCGGAGCATCCTCGAGGTCTCGGCCAATGAGTGGCGTCAACAGAGACTCTTCGCCCACATGGACTCGCGCGAGGCGCGCTTCATTCTGGGGAACGAGGCCGAGCTCCACGCGCCATTAATCGGGTTCCTCCAGGAAGATCTCAAAGGGATGGGGACGTTCGACGCGACCACGCGGATCCGGGTAGGAGTCGCGATTCAAGAGGCCCTGAACAATGCGATGTTCCATGGCAACCTCGAAGTCAGCTCCGATCTCCGCCAGGAGGATGAGCGGATCTTCCACGCCCTTGCCGACGATCGTCGCAAACAGTCTCCGTATGCCTCCCGGAGAATTCACGTCGAGGCTCGTGTCGAACGGACCGGCGGAGGGGTAGCCGGCACGTATGTGATCCGCGACGAGGGGCCGGGCTTCAACACCTCGCGGCTCGACCAGCCCATCGAGCCCGAAGATCTGATCCGCGTGGGCGGGCGAGGCTTGCTGCTGATCCGCGCTTTCATGGACCAGGTCCTCTACAATGAAGCTGGCAATCAAATCACGATGATCAAGCGAGAGAATCTTCCTCTCGCCCGCTGATCCGGTTTCCCGGACGATCGGCCGAACTTCCGCGTCATCGTCTTGAGGAAAACGGAGCCTCCTGGCAACATGGCAATTCAAGCGGCCCATGGGTCAGAAGGATCGTTCGATGAATCAGAGCGAGGGGCCGATTTCACCGACCTCGGATGCTCTCCCCGGCTGGAGGGGGCTACAATTTCTGAGGAATAGCGCCTTCTGGATACTTCGCTGGTCCGGACGTCTTCTGATCCTGCTCAACGGTCTCGCACTCCTCGGTCACTTCACGCGAGGGCGAGCGATCGCGCTGGAGCTTCTCCTCTACTTCCCTCTCGTTCTCCTCGGGATCGCGGCCATCCTGGCGGGCGCGCTGATTCGCGGCACCGGTTTACTCAAGGAAGGCACGGCAATCGCTCAACTCGGGGTCGCCTCGGTCATCATCAGCCTCTGGTGGATGGTCGGCCAGGGGCCGTTGCACGCATTGAGCGACCCCGAACCGTCGAAGATCGTTCGCATCCTGCACTGGAACGTCCTGTGGGGCGGCCTGGCCACGGCGGGAGGGGGCTGGAGCTCGATCGTCGAGGAAATCGTCGCGAGGAAACCGGATGTGGTCGTCCTCAGCGAGGCCGCCCCGGCTCATCTACGCCGTCAATTGCTCGACCGCCTTGGAGAGGGTTGGAATGAATCCGCCGTCGGCTCTCCGCTCCGCTCAATTCCCTATCAGTATCAGATGGCCGTCCTCTCTCGCTGGCCCACGAAGCTTGCATCCAGGCCGGTCATCCGCAACGGAACCGCCTGCGAGGTGATCGTCGAACATCCGGTTCAGCCGATCCGTGTCCTGGCAATTGACGGCAAGAGCACTCCGACAATCCCTCGGTCCATGATGCTCGAGGATATCGCCGCGATCTGCGAGCGATCGGCCGAGGTCCCCTCCCCTTCCCGATCGGGACCGATCGACATCGTCGCGGGCGATTTCAACTGCGTCGGCCGCACTCGCGGCTTCGACCAGCTTCGGGAAGTCGCGGGGGGATACTCCCTGGCCTCGGAATCCTCGATGGGGTGGCGTGCCACTTGGCCCTCGTGGCTCCCCTTGTACGACATCGATCACGTCTGGGTCCGAAACGGAATCGCGATCCAATCTTGCTCCTTATTCTCACGATTCGCGTCGGACCACCGCGGTCAGATCATCGAGCTTGCCTTGCCGTAGGCGATACGGCCGCTCTCGACTGAACGGCCGAGCATTCCTTCCCTAGCACGAATCAAACTGGTCGACAGGAATAGTCACGCCTTCTGTTCCTGACGCCGCAGGTAGTCCTCGACCATCAGCAGCAGATTACCCTCGATCGGGAGCCCGATTTCGGCGGATCGGGTGCGGACGTCCGACGAGCCCCATCCGTTCTTCCGGGCTTGCTGCAAGTAAACGAGGGCCTTGGCGCGGCTCCCCTTCCGGCAATGGACCAGGACCTTGCCGCCTTCGGCCGTATGGTCGTCGATGAAGTCGCAGACCGAGTTCACCCCCTCTTCGGTTAACGGAGGTCCTCCAACGCCGTAATGCAGGTAATCCATGCCGAGTGCCGTCGCCTTCTCCCCTTCCTGCGACGTGCTCAATGGCTGCTCCGGCTCGCCGTCGTTTCGAAGATTGATCACTCCCTTGAATCCTTCGCGGCTCAATTGGCCGAGGTCTGAGTCCGTCGGCTGGTCGGCGATTGTGATCGTCGATGTGAAATCCTGTTTAAAGTTCATGATCATTTTTCCCTTGATCGTTTCACGACGGAAGGCGAATGAAATCTCCGAAGTGATTCTCGCAGAATGGTTTGCAAGATCCAGTATAGCCTCTTCGACGAGAACCTCCACAGCCCAAGGTGAGCTTGACGCATTTTGGACTTCTCCTAGAATACCTACCGTTCGGTATAGGCATCAGAGGACCAGGATGTGTGTGCCTTGAATCCAGGAAAGTCGTTGCCAACGGATGGAGCGAGGCCGGATGTCGCCGAGATGTCCCGCCACATCGCCTCGACGGCGGCGCGACTGTTCGCTGAGCGCGGATATGACGCGACCTCGGTTCGCGAGATCGTGGAGGCGGCCGGCGTCACGAAGCCGACGCTCTATTACTATTTCCGGAGCAAGGAGGGGCTGGCCCAGGCCCTGTTGACCGATCCCCTGAATGCCCTGGCGGAAACCATGCGGCAGATCGAGCGAGAGACGGCCAATCCCGTCGTGGCGCTCGAACGAATTTTGGAAGCCCAGCTCGAATTCTTCCGCGAAGATCCCGATCGCGGCCGCTTCATTTTCGCGATGATATTCGGTCCGCTCGCGACCGGCCTCGCACACATGCTTGCGAGGTTTAAATGCGAGTCTAACGATTGCATGTCGGGAATCGGCAAGAGGCTGACCGAGGCGGGGATCGTGGAGCCGTCCAAGCGGGATGCGTTCGTCCTGTCCTGCCGAGGCATCCTCATGGCGTCGACGCTCGCTTACCTCTATCACGACCAGGAATTGGAACCAGGTCTACCCAATCGACTGGTGGAGAATCTCTTGCGAGGATTCGCCACCCGCGAATGGGCGGAATCGGGATCATAACCGATGAAAAAAAAGCCGGTCATGGGATTGGGAATCACCTTGGGTGGCATGCTTTGCACCGTGCTCTCGGGCTGCGGCCACGGCG
Organism: uncultured Planctomycetales bacterium; assembly: GCA_937997355.1. GTDB lineage: Bacteria > Planctomycetota > Planctomycetia > Isosphaerales > Isosphaeraceae > CALKTZ01. The sequence continues at coordinate 8,940 of CALKTZ010001059.1, forward strand.
AGCCCGAGGCGAAGGGGAAGGAATCCGCCGCGCCTCGGATCGTGGCGGTTACCGTCGCGCCGATCGCGCATCGCGACGTCGAGCGGACGATTGACGTCGTCGGCTCGCTCCGGGGCTGGGAGCAGATCAGCTTCGGCACCAAGAGGATGGGCCGCGTCACCAAGATTCACCACGACATGGGCGATCGCATCAAGCCGGGCGAACCCTTGATGGTGCTCGACCCCCTCGATGCGAAGCTCGCGGTGCAGCAGGCCGAGGCGAAATATCTCGCCGAGCTGGTGCGGCTCGGGATCACGTCCGAGCAGGCCGAGGCCTCGATCAAGAAATACGGGATCAGCGAGGAGCTCCTCAGGGCGAAGACCACCGAGGAGTCGATCGAGCGGGCACCATCCGTCGTCCAGATGCGCGTTTCCAAGGAACGGGCCTTGCAGAACCTGACGCGCCAGCGCGCCCTGACCGCACGAGGGGCAGGCACGCAACAAGAGCTCGATGATATGGAGAATACGTTCCGGGAATCGAGTGCCGCGTATGAAAACGCCCGATACCTGGCCCGGAATATCATCGCCAACGCCATCACGAGCCACGTCGCGCTGGACCAGGCGCGACAGGCCCTTGCCGAGATGACCATCCGGACGCCGATGCCCGAACTCCTCCCCCCGGGCCACCGCCAATCGAACCCGATTGTTTACGTGATCTCCAAGAGACTGGTCTCGGAAGGTCAGATGATCAAGGAAGGCGAGACGGTCGCCGAACTCGTCATCGAAGATCCCGTCCGGCTCTGGGCGAGCGTCCCCGAGCGTTTCAGCAACCAGGTGCGAACCGGTCAGAAGGTCCGGGTGTCCGTCCCGTCGTCCCCCGACCATACCTTCGAGGGGACGGTCGCCCGGATCAACCCCTCGGTCGATCCCGCGAGCCGGACCTTCCAGGTGGAAGCCCTGCTCCCCAACGAAAAACTTCTCCTACGCCCCGGCGGCTTCGCCAAGGCGTCGATCGTCATCGAGGAGAAATCCCGCGCGACTGTCGTCCCGATCGAGTCGGTCGGTCAGTTCGCCGGGGTGACCAAGCTCTTCCTCGTCCAGGACAACAAGGCCCGCGCGATCACGGACGTCGTCACCGGCGTGGAAGGACGCGGCTGGATCGAGGTCAGCAGCAAGTCGATCCCCGAGAACGGGCAGGTCGTCACGACCGGTCAGACCCAGCTTGCAGAAGGGACGTCCGTCGTGATCCGCAAGCCGGAGGCTCCCGGCGATTCCAGGAAGCAAGAACCGTCCGGGAACGCCAGGGCCGGTGAAGTCCCGAAGCAAGGCCCCGCCACCCCTTCACCCGACTCTACCCCAGATCCGTCGAAGAAGGCTTCGCGGCCAAGCCACTGACATTCGTTGGTTCAAGTCGTTCGGCAAACCTGCCGGACCTCCGTTCGGAACTCGGTCCATTGGCCTCTGAATCGGTACCCCTATGACGATTTCCGATATCTGCATCAAGCGCCCGGTCTTCACGTGGGTCCTCGTCGCCATCCCGGTCGTGCTCGGCCTGGTGGCCTACAACGAGCTGGGAGTAGACCTGTTCCCGGACGTCGACTTCCCCGTCTGCACCGTCACCACGGTCCTTCCCGGCGCGAGCGTGGAAGAGATGGAGACCACCGTCACCAAGCCGATCGAGGACATCATCAATACGGTCTCCGGCATTGATGAATTGCGCTCGACGACGCTGGAAGGTGTGTCCGTCATCACGGTCCAGTTCCTGCTTTCGAAGAACGGCGACGTCGGCACGCAGGAGGTCCGAGACAAGGTCAACACGATCCTCGCCGACCTGCCGGACG
>CALKTZ010001060.1 GCA_937997355.1 uncultured Planctomycetales bacterium
AACGAGCCGATGGTCTGGGTCATCCCCTTCGGCAAGGGGCGGGTTTTCACCAACCTGCTGGGGCACGTCTCGGCCGACGACACCGAGGCGATCCGATGCAACGGCTTCATCACCCTCATGCTCCGAGGGGCCGAATGGGCCGCCACCGGCAAGGTGACGATCCCCGTCCCCGAGGATTTCCCCACCCCGGACAAGGTGAAGCTCACCGCGCCGAAGTGATAGGCACCGGTTGTATAATAAAGGCCGATCCGGTTGCGAATCGATCGGCCTTCGACTCGACCATCACCCGCGTCGCATCGATCCCGAACGGGTCAGGGCTCCTCGATGAACAGGCTCAAGAGCATCGACATCGCCGGCTGGAAATCGATCCGGAAGACCGAGCGCCCGATCGAGCTTGGCCCGCTCAATGTCCTGATCGGGGCCAACGGCGCTGGGAAATCCAACCTCTTCTCGTGCCTGGGGATGCTTCGCGAACTGGCCAACCAGCGACTCCCGCTGTATGTCGGCAGGGCCGGCGGCGCGGACGCTCTGCTTCATTACGGCTCGAAGCGTACCCAGTCGATCGAGGCTCGGTGTCGCTTCGAATGGAATGGATTTGAAGCCGAACATTGGGTCGAATTGGTCTATGCCGCGCCGGACTCACTGTACGTTGACGATAATTTTGCGGAGTCACTGGAAGGGTTCAGTCTGGAGGAAAGTTTAAAGACTCCAGCCATTGACGAATCTCCGAAAATCTCCTCAAGGCCTCAATCGAAATTCACTCATACTTTTCAGAAGGGAGAATATCGCAAAGAATTCGGCAGTTTTCTCGATTCGATCCGCGTCTATCACGTCGATGACACATCCTCGACGGCCCGAATCCGCCTGACCAACTCGCTGGAAGACGATCTCCATCTCCACGGAGACGGCGGCAACCTCGTCGTGATGCTTTATGTTTATCAGCGGCAATTTCCCCGGATTTATGACCGGATCGTTTCAACGATCCGGATGATCCTCCCCGGATTCGATGACTTCGTCCTCGAACCGGAGCGGCTCAATCCTCGGAAAATTTTGCTACGCTGGCGGCGGGTCGGGAGCGACTACATCTTCGGCCCCCATCAACTCTCCGACGGATCGCTCCGGGCGATGGTGCTCATCACGCTGCTGCATCAGTCGAAGAAGGACCTTCCCGGTATCCTCCTGCTCGACGAACCGGAGATCGGCCTGCATCCTCACGGCATCGAAATGATCGCGGGCTTGATCCGATCGGCCTCGCTGAAGACTCAGGTCCTCGTGGCCACGCAATCATCGAGCCTGCTGGATCATTTCGCGTCGGAAGAGATCCTCGTGGTCGATTGCCTCGATGGCGAATCGAAATTCAGTCGTCTCTCCTCGAATGATCTGGAAGATTGGCTGAAACGATATAGCATCGGCGAACTCTGGGAGAAGAACGTGGTGGGCGGGGGGCCGCTTCGGTGAAGCGCCTTTACATCTTCTGCGAAGGGGCCACGGAACAAGGTTTCTGCCAACAGGTTCTGGATCCTCATCTCCAGTCCGAGATTCTGATTCATCCGATTCTGGTAGCACATAACAGGCGTCGTGGCCGTGTGCATCGAGGAGGTATCCCCGACCATTTCCAGGTTCTTCATGACGACATTCAGAACGAAATCAAGCGACATCAACACTCGGCCGATGTCTTCTTCAGCACCATGATTGACCTCTACGGGCTGCCTCGCGACTTTCCCGGCATGACCGAGAACACGCGAATACCGGAGAACCCTACACTGTATGTCGAGGCCCTGGAACGGGCGTTTGCCCACGTGATCAACGATCGCCGCTTCGTTCCTTACATTCAGCTTCACGAATTCGAAACATTGCTTTTCGCCGATCTCGATGCGTTCGACGGTAAGTTTAACGACGTGGGTTCAGCCATCCAAACATTGAAGAGGATTGCCAGTTCCTTCCCGAGTGTCGAACACATCAATGACGGTCAACCCACGGCCCCGTCGCGACGGATCATCGGTCGGATTCCCGAATACGAGGCAGAAAAAGTAACCGCCGGTCCGAGTATTGCTAAAAAGATCGGCCTCTACCGGCTGCGCGAGGCTTGCCCCCATTTCGGTGCCTGGGTGACGCGGCTGGAGGGGCTCTAACGACCATTCCTGAGATGCTTCGGAGATCGGCCGGGCTCGCCGGGGGCCGTAATATTTCAAGAAGCCCGACGAATGCCCGAGGAGGGGACCTGTCATCGAGACCTTGAAGATCGGGAAGATGGCCGAATCGGTCCCCCGTCGATTCCGACTTGCAACCAAGAACGAACTCACGCAACTGGGATTCCGTTCAGGAGGCCAAGGGATGATCGCACCGGACAAACCACCGAGAACCAACACCGGGAACTGGAACTGGACGGCCTATCTCGCCGCGCTTGGCCTCGCTCCGCTATTCGGGGTCGTCGCGAGCGGCAACCTCTGGGCGCAAGCCGGTGGCGGCAGCAGCGTCGGCGTCACGAGCCCTCGTTACACGGCCGCTTTGGTCGTCAACGACGACGATGATGACAAGGATGATGAGAAGGAGAAGGACGAGGCCAGTAACAAGAAGGACGAGGAAAAGGCGGAGGAAATCGCGGAGAACCTGGAAAATCGGCTGAATGAGCTTGGCGAGCGACTCGTCGAGGAGCTCGGGCCGGCGGGGGAGGAGCTTCGGAAGATCTGGGAACGCGCGATCGGACGGGTCGGCGAGAGCCTGGATTCCGAAGGGCTCACGGTCGACGGCATCCGGGATGCCTTCGAGGACGTGCGGGACGAGATCAACTCGGCGCTCGAAAAAGGGAGCCCCACCGAACGTCGCGTTCGCGAGGCGCTCGATCGCGTGCGCCGAGAGCTGCGAGCGACGGGCGAGGCGACCGGGCGCGAGCTTCACGAATCGATGCGTCGGCAGTTCCTCGACGATTCCGATGAGGACAGGGACGAAGAGGAGAAGGGTGGCGACACGGCCAAATCGGGCGACGAGAAGGATTCCCGCAAGATCAGGGAGGAGATCGAGGCAGCCCGTCGCGAAGTTCGGGAGCACGAGCAGAAGCTGCAACAGTCGGTGCGCAAGCTACGCGAACTCCTCCGCTCCGAGGCGGAGCGCGGCCGAACGCGGGGGCGTCGGCCCATCGAGCGGCGTGAGCTTCGAGGTCCCGATCGAGGTGAACGCCCCCGCCCTCCCGCCCCGCCGGAGGAAGAGCGAGGCGCCCGGGAAGGCGGCCGTCCCGATTCGGATGGTCCCCCCGCACGCGGCGGCCGAGGGGGCATGATGCGACGGATTCCGGGACCCGGACCAGGCCCCGGCGCGAGGCTCGCGCCCGGCCCGGAGGCTCGTCGGCGGCAAGACGACGATCGCCGGTTCCGCGAGCTTGAGGAGAAGATGGACCGAGTCCTCAAACAACTCGATCGCTTGAGCAAGCCGGACAAGGATAAGGAGAAAGGTAAGGACAAGGAGGACGACAAACCCAAGAAGGATTCGACCCCCAAGCCCAGCGAGGGGGAATCCGAAGGGGTGACCGCGCTCTGATCACGTGGGCAGCGATCCCGATTCGATCCGCGGTCTCGGCGGCGATTTCCTGGCCCCGCCGAGACCGCAACCCGGGCCGAGCAAATCCCATCGAAACGAAGGAATTCCCAGGTTTCCGACTCTTTTTTTGCGCACGAGCTTGAAACCGTCCACCCCCCGAGATTAAGGTATCACGGGTGACGATTCCGTCGCCCGTTCGTCCTTCGGCCGGATTCTCCGGCGTATCCACCTCATTCGCGGCAATCCGATCGTCATGGGTTTTCCGGTTTCGACACGGCTGATGCGGCTGGGAATCGGGGCGTGTCTCGCGCTCCTGATCCAGGCCCTGCTGTGCGCAAACCATTCGGTCCAGGCCGGTTGTAGCCATTACGCCCACTCGCGGATTCAGCAATTGTCCGAGCTCTCCAGGCTCGACCCTCAGATCCTGAGTGGGCTCCTGAACCCGGATTCGGCGGCCTTGCCTGATCCGAGCGACTCCGAGCCAACGCGCCCCGATCGCCGGTTTCCCTGCTCGGGGCCGAGCTGTTCGGGGCATGTGCCGTTGCCGGCCGTCCCCGGCGGCCTGGCGGTCGCCGACCGGCTCGATCAGTGGGGAAATCTTTCCAGCCTCTTCGGCTTCTCGCCTCTCACTCCCCGAGTCCATCACGCCGCGGATCGCACCCCCCGGCCGATCATCCTGGCCGACTCCATCTTCCACCCACCGCGATCGGTCGACCTCCTCGCCGGCTGAATCAGCCCGATCGAGCCAATCCCGTTGCTCCTTTCGTCCCCGACTCCCTGCGCTCGCGCGTGCCTTGCCGATGCCGATCGGCATCCGACAGGCCGTCCGATGAGCCGAGCCGTGGAACTTGAACGGGTCCGACTGGACATTCTCATCCCCCGAGGATGAATGACCGGCCATTCCGGCCGGGGCCATCCTTCCGGGAACGATCGAGCGCTCCCGGCATCTCCTGATCGTCGATCGATCCACGCAGATTCAGGGCATTCGCCACGACGCGAAGGGACCGCGCCTCGGTTCCTCGCGGTCCTCCGATGTTCGAAAAGCTTGTGCCTTCGAGTCTTCGGCGGCTTTCCGCCCTCATCCCGATTCACAACGCTCGCTTTCATTGATTCGCTCTGATTGATTCGTTCCGCCTTTATTTTTGCATTCTTCATTCGCAACGCGGCCTCGGCCGCGGAGGTTTTTCATGGTCCGTCAACGAGGTTTCACGCTCATCGAGCTGCTGGTGGTGATCGCGATCATCGCGGTCCTGATCGCGCTCTTGTTGCCCGCCGTGCAGTCGGCCCGCGAGGCGGCCCGACGCATCCAGTGCGTCAACAACCTGAAGCAGATCGGGCTGGGGATGCACAACTACCACGACACCCACAACGCCCTGCCCGGGGCCTACCTGGACTACAACACGACCAAGTTCTCGGCGCTCAGCCAGGCCCTGCCGTTCATGGAGCAGGGGATCATGTTCAACGCCCTCAACTTCATGGTCATCCACACCGACCCCATGAACGATACGGTGCGGAAGGCCGTGGTGAGCAGCTTCATCTGCCCCGACGATCCGATCAATCCGATCATCTCGTCGGGCGCGCAGACGAATTACATGGCCAACATGGGGAGCGGCGTGGTGTGGCAATCGGCCTCGGGGCCGAACGCCTCGATGCCCGCCCCGAACGGCGTGTTCTACGGCAACAGCGCGACCTCGTTCGGCGGCATCCAGGACGGCCTCTCGAACACCAGCTTCTTCAGCGAGCGGGTGATGGCCGACGGCAACAATTCGGTCGTGAGCCCGGCCTCGGACGTCTTCTTCTCCCCGGCCGCCCCCACCTCGGCCGACGAGGCGGCGCAGATCTGCCGGGCCGTGGACATCACCGACCTGGCCAATCAGTTCCCCCTGTTCATGGGGGCCCCCTGGGTCAACGGCCAGCATGTCTTCCAGCACATCACCGGGCCCAATTCCCGCTCCTGCGGCTTCTTCACGATCCTCCGCGCCACGATGCCCCCCAGCAGCCGGCATCCCGGCGGCGTGAATGTGCTCTTCGGCGACGGCGACGTCCGCTTCATCAAGGACACGGTCAACATCCAGTCGTGGCGCGCCCTCGGGACGCGTGCCGGCGGTGAAGTCGTGAGCGCGGATGCGCTTTGATTCGAGCCTTCGCCCTTCACAAGCACATTCGGAGATCGAAGCGATGGATTACCCGGTTTATCTCAGAGAGATTCCGCGCAATACGTGGCATCGCCGCCTCTACCTGCGCTATCACATCGCCGCCGCGGAACGCGCCGGCTCGTTGATGATCGTGTTCGCCGTGATGGCCGTGCTCGCGACCCTCTTCCTGCCCGGCTGTTCGGGCTCGGGGGCCAGCCTCAACGCCCCGGTCGACGGCAGCGCCGCCCGCGAGGCGCTCAAGACGACCCTCGAAAGCTGGAAGCGGGGGGATGCCCCCAAGTCGCTCCAGTCGGCCTCCCAGCCGATCACCGTGCAGGACCTCGACTGGACGGCGGGCATGACCCTCGTCGACTACCAGATCATGGGCGATGGGGTCGCGAGCGACGCCAACCTCAGCGTGCCGGTGAAGCTCACGCTGAGCGGCGGGCCGTCCAAGAAGAAATCGCATGAGAAGAAAGTGTTCTACCTCATCGGCACGAGCCCGGCGACCACCGTGTTCCGGGACATGTTCAAGTCGTGATCGCCCGGTCGGCAAGCGGATCTCTGGAGTGGAGGAGCGAGATGCCTTCGTTATTCAACCTGAGCCTGATCGTTCTGTTCGCGACCCTGGTCGTCCCGGCCGTCGCCATCGCCAACCCCCCGAATGAGGGGACGCTGGCCTCCCCGCTCTCGAACGAGGAAGCCTGGAAGCGGCTCCCGCCGGTCGCCTCCGGGGGGGATGCCGGCAAACCGTTGCCGAGCTGGGCGAGGATGCTGGCGGGCACGCTCCCTCGCACCACCGCCGCGTTCCTGAGCCTCGACAACGCCCAGCGCACCAGGAGCCCGCTCGATCCCAAGCTCCGCGCCCGGATGCGCTGGGTCTCCGCGCACATCAATCATTCCCCCTATGCCGAGGCGGTCGCCATCTTCGACGCCCGCCGCGCCGGCCTCGACGACGCCGAGATCGCCGCCCTCCGCGCGGGAGACTTCTCGAAGCTCCCTCCGGGCGATCGGGCGGCGCTCGAATTCGCCCGCAAGATGACCGAGGAGTCGGCGGCCGTCACCGACGCCGAGTTCGCCAACCTCGTCAAGGCGTTCGGCGAGAAGCGTGCCGCCTCGATGGTCCTCCTGATGGCCTATTCCAACTTCCAGGATCGCTTCCTCATCTGCCTCGGCGCGCCGATCGAGCCGGGCGGGCCGCTCCCGCCGGTCGACGTCTCGTTCGACCCGAACGCGCTGGCCCCCAAGGGAAGTCCCCCGAAGCCGGCGCCGAAGACCCCGCTGGCCCAGGCCACCGGCTCCGACCAGATCGAGGACGCCCCCGACTGGATCGCCGCCAACTACAACATCCTGCAAGACCGGCTCGAAAATCAGCGAAGGCGCCCCACCCGCCTGCGCGTCCCCGCCTGGGAAGAGGTGATCGGCGGTTTGCCCGCGGGCCTGTTCAACCGGCCGAGCCTGGTGGTCTGGAACCGGGTCTGCCTGGGGTATGCTCCCGAGCTGGCGGTCCCTTTCGAACTGCTCATGAGAACCGCCGGGTCGGAGATCGGCCCCAGGTGGGACCGGATCTTCGGCCAGGGGCTCTTCTGGGTCACCACCAAGGCGGTGAATTGCTCCTATTGCATGGGGCATTGCGAGATGAACTGGGAGGTGGCCGGGCTCACGAAGCCGGAGATCGCCGAGCGGAGCAAGCTCCTCTCGGGAGGCGACTGGTCGAGCTTCCCCCCCGCCGAGCAGCATGCCTATGCCTTCGCCCGCAAGCTGAGCCGATCCCCGGGCAGCATCGAGGATGCCGACATCCAGACCCTGAAGCAGGATAATGGCCCCGAGCGGGCGTTGTTCATCGCCCTCAACGCGAGCCGCTACCATTACATGACCCGCATCTCGAACGGGTTCCAGCTCACCCTGGAGCGGGACAACGTGTTCTACGATTACTACAACGTGAAGCCTCCTACCCCGGCGGCGAGCGAGCCGGCGGTGGCCCTCCTCTCCGATGCGGAGTGCTGGAAGCGGATGCCGCAGGCGGTCTCGGGGAGCGGCCAGCCCTTGCCGAGCTGGGCCAAGGGGGTCGCCGCGCAGATGCCGCGCACGGCCGCCGCGATGCTCGCCCTCGACCTGGCCCAGCGGACCAAAAGCCCGCTCGACCCCAAGCTCCGCGCCAAGATGCGTTGGGTGATCGCCGCCGCCAATCGCTGCGCGTATTCCGAGGCGTACGCCATCGCCGACCTCAAGCGGGCCGGCGGCGACGATGCGGACGTGGCCACCCTCATCGGCAACTCCGGGAACTGGCCCGAGGCCGATCGTGACCCGCTCGATTTCGCCCGGCAGCTCACGGTCTCCGCCTCGACGATCCCCGACCCGCTGTTCGCGAAGCTCCGCGAGCGGTTCGGCGACAAGAAGGTGGCGTCGATGGTGCTGCTCGCGGCCTACGGCAATTTCCAGGACCGGATCGTGCTCGGCCTGGGGCTCCCGCTCGAAGAAGGGGGGCCGCTGCCGCCGCTGGAGGTGGAATTCGCGCCGGGGGCCTTGCAGTCCAGGCCGGTCCTCCCCGACCAGAAGAAGCTCCCCAGGGCGATCGAGGGGGGCTCGACGGTCGTGGAGGCCGATCGCGAATGGTCCGAGCTTCCGTATGAACGGCTGCAAGCCCGGCTCGAAGGGCAGCGGGCGCGCACCCCTCGGCTGCCGGTTCCCACCTGGGACGAGGTGAAGAAGGGGCTCCCCCCCGAGTTCGCCGCGCGGCCGACCCGCATCGTGTGGAACCTCGTCTGTTCGGGGTATGTGCCCGAGCTGGCCGTCCCCTGGAGCCGGTCCACCCGCACCCACTGGGCCGAGCTGCCGCAGGACCGGGTCTTCGAGGAGAGCCTCTTCTGGATCCAGACGCGGAGCATCCGCTGCAACTACTGCATGGGGCACTGCGAGATGCTCCTGGAGGTGGCCGGGCTCGACAAGGATGGGGTCGCCGACCGCACCCGCCGCCTCGCAGGCGACGACTGGTCGAGCTTCCCGCCCGCCGAGCAGCGCACCTATGCCTACGCCCGGAAGCTCTCCAAGACCCCCTGGGATCTGACCGCCGCCGACTATCGAACCCTCGAAAAGGACCTGGGCGAAGGCCCGGCGATGTCGGTCTTCTGGTGGCTCTGCCGGGGCCTCTACATGACCCGCGTCTCCGACGGCTTCCAGCTCCCCCTGGAACGCGACAACGTGTTCCAGGACCTGGCCAAGGCCGCCAAGGACGCCGCCCAGCCGAAGCCGTGAGACGAAAACCCGAGCCGCGTTATCACCGGCTCAATAGGAAAACACATCCCCCCTCTCGGAGGGGGAAAGCAGGGGGGAGTTCTTCTGATGACAAGAATTTGCCTCATCCACCCCCCGTAGTCCCCCTTGTCAAGGGGGAAGGATGGTTTTTGAGACCTTCGGTCGGTGCCGGACGGAGAGCCGGAGTGGAAAGGGGACTGGCTCGCCGTTACTCCGCGTGCCTGTCCCTTTTTTCGCGGCTTCCTCGAACATCCCGAAGACAAGAGAACACGCGATCAATCGAAAATCCCTGGACCGCAGCGTACTGGAGATCCTCGTCAATGACCTCGAAATCGTTCCCCCGCGTCGGCCTTCGGCTCGCACTTGCCGGGGCGTTGGGCCTTGTTCTCGGCGGCGTGTCGGCCCTCGCCGAAGATGTTCCGAAGAGTGCTCAGGCCAGGGCCAAGGCCAGATCCCAAAAGGCCCAGGAGAAGCGGGCCGGCGGCGAGGAGAAGAAGACCCCGACCCATGAGGAGATCCTCAAGGCGATCGCCGAGGCCGCCCCCGATCATCCCGAGTGGAAGGAGGCCGCGGCCCAGGAATTGAAGAAGCCCGAGGCCGAGCGGCCCGAATGGGTCGACATGCTGGTCGATATCGTGACGGGGAGCCAGCTCGGGCCGACCGACGGCTGGTTCCGCCGCGCCGTCGCGCAAACCCGGTTCGACTGGAAGGATGTGGCCAAGCGGTATGACCGCGACGGCGACGACGAGATTTCCCGGTCGGAATATCCGGGCTCGGATGCCGATTTCGCCCGGCTCGACCGCGACCACAGCGGGGCGCTCGACGAGGAGGATTTCGACTTCTCCCCCCACTCGCTGGCCCCCACGCCGGGGCTCGCCCTGTTCATGCGGGCCGACCGCAACGGCGACGGCCGCCTCACCCCCGAGGAGATGGCCGCGTTCTACAAGCAGGCCGACCGCGACCAGCAGGGGTTCGTCTCCTTGCAGGAGATGCAGGAGGCGTTCCGGCCGTCGAAGCCGTTGAAGGGATCATCCGGCGGCCCCGACGGCCCGAAGACCGACACCCTCATTCGCGGCCTCTTCCGCCAGGAGATCGGCGCGCTCCAGCCCGGCCCCGCGCTCGGCGAGGCCGCGCCCGATTTCACCCTCAAGACGACCGACGGCACGAAGTCGTTCACCCTCTCCGAGCACATCGGCGGCAAGCCGCTGGTGCTGATCTTCGGCAACGTCACATGCGGGCCGTTCCGCAGCCACGGCGGGAACATCGAGAAGCTGGCCAGGCGGTACAACGGCCGGGCGAACTTCGCGATGGTCTACGTCCGCGAGGCCCATCCCACCGACGGCTGGGCCATGGAGAGCAACGACCGCGTCGGCGTGACGGTCGCGCAGCCGAAGAGCTACGACGAGCGGATCAAATCCGCCGAGCTCTGCACCGGCCGGCTCAAGCTGGGTTTACCCGTCCTCGTCGACACGATCGACGACGCCGTCGGCGGGCGCTACAGCGGCATGCCGGGGCGGTTCTACGTGCTCGACGGCAAGGGGCGCGTGGCCTACAAGAGCGGCCGGGGGCCGTTCGGCTTCAAGCCGGCCGAGCTTGAGCAGTCGCTGATTCTCCTGCTCCAGGAAGACTTCCCCGGAAGCTCCGGTACCGGAGAACGCGCGGCCTCCGCGAAGGCCCGCTGAACCAAGAAGCCGGAGCGGAAACGGATTTCTGATCGGCGCGGGTCTCCCGACCCCGCCGAAAACACGACCGAAGGTCTCCCGATCCTCTCGCCAACAATAGCCCGCGAAAAATGGGACAGGCACGTCGCTTCGCGTCGAGCCAGTCCCGTTTTCGC
>CALKTZ010001061.1 GCA_937997355.1 uncultured Planctomycetales bacterium
GTCCGTTCGCGCGTACTCCCGCCGGCCCCATAGGTGACCGAGACGAAGGAAGGCTCTAGCTGTTGCAAGTGGGCGATCGTCTTGAAGAGTTCTTCCGAGGCCTTGTCCGTCTTGGGAGGGAAGAACTCGAAAGAGAACGTCGTTGGGCGTTCCTGGAAGATGTCGAGTATGTGCATTCGAGTTTCAATCTTCGGGAGCTAGGGCCGGCTTAATTCTCGGGGATCGGGTGTAATGCGGAGCCATTGTACCCGAGTACCGCCTCCTTCGGCGAGACCTCAACCTTCGCCCCGGCCGATTGATGCCGGATTCCGACATGATTGGATGTGGAGCGGCGCACGGACCGATCTCGCCATGACAGGCCCATCGCACGGCCCGCCAATCTTCCGGGTATGATCAAGCCGGGATCGTCACGGCCTCTCGCATGGCGGGGCTCGTGGGGGTCCCGTCATAGTCGAGCCATTGCCGCCTCGCGTAGTCGTAGAGCCGGCACGTCCGGAGAATTCCGAGGACGTACGAGGGGGTCAGCCGCTCGACGACGATCTCCTCGGGATAGGCCGCCTCCAGATGAGTCTGGGCCTCGGGGAGATGATAAAGCGGCACTCGCGGATCGACGTGATGGGCCGTGTGCTCCAGGATGTTGTTCGTCATCCAGGTGAGACCGAAGGGCAACACATGGTGGATCGTGCTTCGGACATTCGCGTCGAAGTAGTTCCACTCGGAATCGTCGGCGAAGCAGATGGCCTTCGGATGCGTATGATGGACCAGGTCGACCAGCCCGATCAGATAGGTCCAGAACAGATAAGGGAACACGAGTCCCAGGAAGAAGACGCCGGCCGGGCCGACCGGCTGAGCCCATTCCCAGGCCGACGCAACCCGGCCCAGGACGCTGAGCGCGATGAACAGGCAGACGGCGTACGCAACGACCAGGATTCGGTCGAGCTGCAACTGCCGGATCCGTTTGCCGAATGCCGTATTGGGGGGAAACAGGAGATAAGGGACCCAATTGCCGGCGGTCCAGTAGAAGGAGAGTCCGATCGGCGTGCGCAAGAAGCGATACCAGAGGCGTTGCCAGCCTGTCGCCTGGCGGTAATCGTCGAGCGACCAGGGGACCCAGGCCATGTCTCGGCCCCGGACCCTCAGGTGGTTGTGATGCAACAGGACATGCGCCCGGTGCCATGCCGCGAGCGGGGCATACGCCGGGAAGAAGGCGAACCGGGCTAGCCAGCGATTCAGACGACGGCCGGGCACGAGGCTGCTATGACCCGCATCGTGCCCGAGTACATACAGGCCGCCGATCGCTCCGCCGGCCGCGCAAACGCAGAGGATTTTGAACGGCCATCCCGGAACCACGATCGCCCCCGCGACGAATGCGAGGTATGCCGCATAGGATGCGAAGAACCGCGTCAAGGCCGGAAGATACCGATGCCTTCGGGTTTCGTCGGGGATTCGCGCCAGCAGCGCGGCCGGCGACGGAGCGGGATGATCGGCGATCATGGCGAATACCCAGCGAGGTCTGAAGCGGCTACGCGGTCGCCCGCGGCCAACTCGAATTGCGGTTGCGCATGGACCGAACAACGAACGATCATGCCCGGCTCATCCCCAGGAGAGGTTCATATGAACTATATCACCGATTTTACCCCGGGCAAAAAATCCGACTCCCCAGCCCGTACTTCGCCAACCCGCTTTTCGGCCCCTCTTGCGAGACCCTCCATCTCAGGTTTTCAAAACGCTTGCCTCATTACGGATTTTGAAACGAGCAACGCCAAAATCATCTGAAATTTGGATCGTTGATCGTGAGCCTGTTGTATATTCCAGGAGCTACCTCGTTCGCGGTGCGCGCCGAGCCGGGCAGGTTTTTGAAG
>CALKTZ010001062.1 GCA_937997355.1 uncultured Planctomycetales bacterium
ACATCCCGAGCCCGCGAGGAGAAGAAGGAACAACAACCGGATCACGACCGGCGTACTGCCGGAGATCGTCGGCCTGCAAGGGAGTCGAATTCGAACCGCCGTCGAAGACAAGCTGAACGCGAATGTCAGGACGCCGCTCGAGAATCGGATCTTCGCCAAGTTGTGGCGTTTGAGCCTCCCAGACAACACCCCGCAGCTGGAGATCAACGGCATCGACGACTACGTCGCCGCGGACCTGGGCGGCGATCGCGTCGTCGACTGGCCGTATACCTGACCGGCACCAGAATCCCCAACAACCCCAGAGGAGAGGAACATCGATGTCGAGTCGACGGTTGAATGATAGATGGGCCGATCGCGCCATCGCCGGGAACGAGGCGCTGGCGGGCAGCTACGTCCGTAAGCAGCAAGAGATCACGACCCGGCACTCCGCCACCGACGAACTCACGTGCTGGCAGCTCCTGTGGCGGCCTTGGGAGCACTACCGCAGCAGGGCGGCCGTGAACGACAACGACCCGTACGCCAAAAATCGCGATTTCCTGTCCGATCGCGATATGGCGGCATCGGATCTCGGCGGCCGGGAGCGTATCGAAGGTTTTGGGCAACGCTGATGCGAGGATCAATACCGCCACGACACGCAACTTCAACCATCCCGGAGCGCGAAATGACCGGCAGACAGATTAGACGATTGGCGTCCAGGGCCCTCCCCGAAATCCACGGCGAATACTGCGAGCACGTGCCGAACGCCGTGGAGAGCCTGGTGATGGCAGGCACCCGCCTATCCGAGATAGCAGATGAAATCTTCAACTGCCTGTGGCTGGATCAGACCGCCAATTACGACCCGTTGGAGGTGCCGGAACTCACCGGCAACGGCATCGGCGATTACGTCACGAGGGATCTGTACGTACTGGTCAACGGCCTGTAAGGCCCGACGAACCACAACCCTGAATGAGGTCGAGATGAAAGAGATCGAGTACACCGCGCTGCGGTTCCCTGTGAAGCTGCTCGGCGGCTGCATCCGGGTCAGGCGGGAGCAAGGCAGCCCGGAATTCCAGTCAATGCACCACCACTGCTTCGCGCAACTCTGGCACGCCGGGCCGAGTATCAGCGAGCGCGACCTGGGCGTCGACCATGACGCCGCGGCTCGCGATTGTTCGGGGGACGAACGGGCGGGCTTCCGGGGCTTCCCTTGCGTGTGACCGCCAACGGGAGATGACGATGGCCGGACGAGAGCCGAGATACAGCCGAGAAATGACGGCGGATCGCTGCGTCAACCAGACGCGCAAAGACCCGCCCGATGAGTTCGCTTACTGGCTGCCCTATGACGGGCTCGATGAATTGATGAAGCGTGAAGCGATACGCGGGCGAGGGAATTTTCAACAATTGTTAAACAAGGTTAATCGGTTACAGGACGAGGCCGAGCTCTTCCTTAAATACCCACTCGAAGGCACGCTCGACGAGTCCCTTCCATTGATGGGAGGAATGGGCGAATAGTCGAAGTACCTGGAATCGTTCGTTCCAGGATCGAGGAAGGATTCCTTCTTATTTTCGACGGTTTGGAACATGGCCGAGATGTGATGGATCTTTGTACCGGTATTCGGGGCAGGATCGAGAGGTCGAGTGTCCTGTGGTGCTGTTGTCTATATTACCAAGGATTCGTGTCTTATCGAGTTGGGGTAGCTTGCTCGAGTTGTCTGGTTTCTGTAGTTCCCAGTCGTCGTCAAACCACCGATGCATTAATCCAAGCATCGGCGTTTTGGGTGTGTTTTTTCTTTTTTGAAATTGGAGGCGCAAGACGACAATTTCAAAAAAGGACTCCGGAGTGAGGAGGAGGGGAGGGCCGTACTCGGCCGACCCCTCCGACGAACGAAGAGAGTAGATGGTTAATTACTTAGGATCGTAGATTAAAGTACATTCCATACATATCCGACTGGCGCGTCGCCGAAAAACGAGATATTATGGTATGGAATTTGAATACGATAGCTTTTGTACAGGAGTATCGAGTGTCCGAGACCGAGAAGCGGCGGGCCACGCGTTTCGTGGCCGGGGTGAATCAGTACGCTCGCGGCTACGTGCGTGCCCAGCGGCAGGCTGCATTGGATGCGTGCTATGGGCGTCACGACCCCGCCGACGGGGCAACGGCCGTGAACCTTGCTCTTCGATTGCAAAGAAGATGGCGGAAGGTGATTTACGCCTACGCCAAGACCCTCCCGGCGGCGCCCTGGTTGTGGCGTGCGTTGGATTGTCCGCCGTCCTGCGGTTTCTTTTCTCCACCTTCCCGTCCTTGCCTGATGACGCACCTTTGCCCATTTTGTTGGTCGAGGGCTGCTGCGTCGTCGCGGTGGGATCGGTTGTCGGGCGACAAGGACGCGACCGTGGCGGCCCGTCGGGCCCCGAGCGTGTGGACTCGGGTGCGCGATTGCCTGCTCCCTCGGGACGACATGGGGCGGCGGCCGCGGACGGGGCGATACGATCTCGTCCTGCTGCGGAATCGCCTCCGCGTGCCGATGAACTGGGAGATCGGCGGCGCGATC
>CALKTZ010001063.1 GCA_937997355.1 uncultured Planctomycetales bacterium
GGTACGCGCCAGGTAGATGCTCCGGGCGTCGTCGAGGGGGAGGGTCGAGACCGGCGTGGGATGCGCCAGGTCGGTTACATCCAGCACCTTGACCCCCTCGGCATCGCAGGCGTAGGCATAGCGGAACTGCACCTGGATTGCGCGGGGATGCTTCAGGAATGGCTCCCCGATGACGGCGGTGACGCTCGGCTTCTTGGGGTCGTCGAGCGCGACCACGACGAGCCCGGCGTCGCACGAGATGTAGGCGTAGGTGCCGACGATCGTGATCCCCCGCGCCCCGTGGAGGATGCCGCCGGGGTTGAAGGTGAGTTCGCGACCGAGGAAGTTGTTGAGCGGATTGCCGTCGAGCAGGGTCCCGGCGGGGACCAGGATCAATCCTTCGTGCTTGTCGGTGACGTAGATGTATCCGTAGAGCGGGTGGACGCTCTTCTCGCGGTTCTCGGGGCGATGGGTGCGGGTCGGGTCGGGGGCCATCGTGGTGGGGGCGGCGACGGCCGTGGCATACTTGGTCCGCACGAAGAACCGCTGGCCGATCGGCGACACCGGCGCGGTGACGATCCGCTCCGAGAATCCCTTGTTGTCGATGAACGCGATGTCGAAGACGCGCAGGCCCGCCTCGCCGCAGGCCGCGTAGAGGAACTCGCCGCGCGCCTGCAAGGAGAGGATGTTGATCCCCGATACCCGCTCGGCGATGTCCTTGCCGAGATGCTCGTAGCCCCGCTCCAGATTCCCTTCGCGGGCGATGTGCTCGCGATAATGATCGGGGAACGCGAGCTTGTGCAGGGAGCTGCCGAAGACGGCCTGGGGCTCGTCGCGCTCGGTCACTTCCACCGCCGCCAAGCCGTGCTCCCCGGTGCCGATCCAGCAATAGCGGCCGATGAAATTGACGTAGTTCGTCCCCTGCATCAGCAACTGCGCCATGATGGCGTTGTTGTCGCCGGATTTGGAGACGTGGCAGTCGGTACACATCTTGGTGTCGCCGTGGCCGGACTGGAAGGCCCCGGAGTTGGCGGGGAGGCCGTGGCTCTTATCTTCCGGCCGGGTCCGGACGACCGGCGCCCCGCCCCTCACCGTGTGCGGGACATTCGTGCTGAACGCGACCCCAGACATCCCCTCCGCCGAGATCGTCTGCTGCTGCACGTAGATCGACTCGCGGTTCTGGTTGTACGAGCCGACATGGATCGCGCAGCTCGAACGCGCGGGGCCGATCTTGTTCCCCGTCACGTCGCCGTCATGCGCCAGCATGAACACGTCGTCGCGCAAGGTCTGGAAGTTGTACGACACGTAGTTCCGGGTGACGTCCCCTTCGTTGTGCAGTTGGGGCATCTTCTTGTTGGCGCGCTGCGGCAGATGGCAGCCGAAGCAGCTCGGGTTCCACGAGGAGTGGCAGGCGATACAGTTCATCTTGGCGTTGGCATGGGCGCAGGGGGGCTGCCCCTCGCCGGGGAGCGAGCCCCAGACCATCTGGTCGCCTTCGAACCGGACCGTCTTCGCCAGGTGGGATTTCTGGTTGTAGTGCTCGGAATTGGGATCGATCGAGTCGGCGACCTGGGTGACTTCCCACGACAGCCTGGGCTCGACCATCGAGCGCTGGATGATCTTGTTCCCCCGGCGTTCGAACCGCCGCTCGCGGAACGGGGTGCGGAGCGCGGCCAGGTTGCGCCCTCCCTTGCCCGACTCGGCGGCCGAGGTGTCGGAGGCGGGTCCGGAGGTGATCAGGTTGGCGCGCCGGGTGGCGTCGCCGTGGCAATCGATGCACTGGACTTCGATCGCCGCGCGGACTTCGCCGTAGAGCTTGGTATTGCCATGGGCATCCTGCACGAAATGGCAATCGACGCAGTGCATCCCCTTTTCCAGGTGGATGTCGAGCTGGTGGACGGGGACGCCGTCTCGCTTCGCATCGGATCGGTCGAAGGCTGCCTTCTGCGACTTCGCGGCGTCCCGATCTCGATAAAGCTCCTTGATCTGGGTAGGCATCTGAACGGCCTTCATCAAGGCGGCGGTGGAGGTGTCTGCGGCGGGCTCGCCCCGGTGGTCGAGCAGGTTGCCGTGCCGGTCTTTCTTGTAGACCGCGCGGAAGACCCAGCCGTGGCCGTGGTAGTCGGCGAATTGGGTGTGCCTGGCCTGTGGGTTCAGCTCGGAGACATGATCGAGGAACTTCGGGTCGGACCAGTTCCCCCGGGCGGCGGCCTCGTCGGGGTTGGACATCATCGACCGGGCGAACTCCTCGGCGGTCGGGTCCTTCTGCTTGCGGGGGTACATCAGCTCGCCATCGGTCTCCTCGTCCCACCACATGTAGCCGGTGTAGGAGTTCAGCACGTTGGTGCCGGGGTGGATGTGGCAGACGATGCACTGGCTGGTGGGGATGCCGGTGATGAACTGGTGCTTGATCGGGTGGCCGGGCTCGTCGCGCGGGATCATCGGATCGGGCTGGAAGCTGAGCCCCCGGTGTCCGTAGGAGGCATACGGACCCGAGTTGACCGGCGATCGATCGTTGGCGTAGATCACGTGGCAGGACGTGCAGCCGCTCGACCGGTAATCGCCGGCGTGGTCGTTGGTGCCGAGGAAGTTGAGGGTCGGGTCGAGCAGCCGGGTCTTCTGCAAGCCGATGAGGACGGGGTCGGTGCGGTTGCGGGTGCCGAGCCCCCGGGCGCTGAGGCGGGCCTTGGGGCGGCCGGGGTCTTCGAACGGGTTGGGGAGGCCGATCTCCTGCGGCTCGCGGCCCCCTCGCTCGAAGATGCGGAGTACGTTCCCGGGCTGGGACGCCTCGAATCTGGGGAGCGGATCGAGATACGGGACCACCCCCTTCCTGGCGATCTCCTCGGGGGTCGGCGGGGGAACCGTTTGGAGCCGTTGCGGGGCCCCGTGCATGCTGTAGCTCTCGCCGAACCGGGCGGCTTTGAGCGGGAACGAGCCGTTGTTGTAGAGGGCCGCCCCCCAGAGCATCGACCCGTGGGTCATCATGCTCTTGCGCACCTGCAACACCTGGTCCGAATGGCAGCCGATCGTCCCGCAGCTCAGATGGGCGACGCGGAGGTCTCCCGGGTTGACGAACCGAACGAAATCGGGGGCCTCGTGATTCAGCAGGGCGTAGGACCGGACCGGGTTGGCCGATCGGGTCCAGGCGTCGGGGAATCGGGGGCGGACATGCGCGCCGTGCTTGTCGGTGGCATTGGGGTTGCCGCCGTGGCAATCGACGCAGCCGAGCCGCACGGTCTCGGGCCGGGCGTGGGGGTCGTGCTGTCCCTGGTGGCAGGAGACGCAACCGGCGCTCTTGGCCCGGGCATCCTCTTCGGTCTGACGGCCGAGGTCGATCCGTCTCAGTTCGGCGGGCATCGGGAACGGGTCGACGCGCGGCGGCTCGGCGCCCCGGTTCGCCCTCGACGCGAAGCCCTGGGCCTGCACGCTTCGGACCCGTCGCGGCTCCGTTTCATTCCAGAGGATGGCCGCCAGGATGACCGGGATCAGCGGGAGGACGTGGACCCCGCGAATCCCGGGGGAGGACTCTGGCCGAGGCATGAGTTTCCGACCTCCTTGTCGACTCGTGGCGGTCATCCATCCGACCGGCTGACTGACTGACTGTGCGACGGATCGACCGATCCTCGCCGCGCGCAGGGCGATCCCCGCGCCGGCGGACCTTACCAGATCCATGGGAGAGATCAAGGTCGATTCGAGGCGTAATTCATGGAGTCCTTGGGCGGGTGCTGATCGGCAGGCTGACACGGGCCGGTCATGATCGGTATGCTTTCTCCTGAGAATCACAGGTGCGATGTGCCCGGAGTTTTCAAGATGAGCCGAATCCTCGCCTGTTGTGTGTCAATGGTCGTTCTCGCCGGTTGCATCGCCGATGAGCAGCAACAATCGGTCAAGCCACCCCAGGAGGCCAGTTCGGCACAACCGGATCAGGCCAAGTCGTCCGATCGGGATATGTCGTTGGTCGAGGCGCGGCGAGGCTTCAAAACCAGGTTGACCCCGCACCAGGCGGACAAGGAGCCCCTCCCCGACCCTCCTCCTCAGGTGTTTCAGAAAGTCCGGTACGACGCTCCGGCCGGCAAACTGTCCGCCTATCTCACGCCCGATCCGAAGGACGGCAAGAAGCACCCGGCGATCATCTGGATCACCGGCGGCGATTGCAATTCACTCAATGATATGTGGACTCCGGCGCCGGAGAGCAACGATCAGACCGCCGCCGCTTATCGCAAGGCCGGAATCGTGATGATGTTTCCCACCTTGAGGGGCGGGAACGACAACCCCGGGGTGAAAGAAAGCTTCCTGGGAGAAGTGGACGACGTGCTCGCCGCGGCCGATGATCTCGCCAAACAACCGTATGTGGACCCCGGCCGCATTTACCTCGGCGGACATAGCACCGGGGGGACCCTGGTTCTCCTGGTGTCCGAAT
>CALKTZ010001064.1 GCA_937997355.1 uncultured Planctomycetales bacterium
TCCCTCAGCCAGAACCTCAAGGCGGCCGCCGTCGCCACATCGCCGACGAGAATCGCCGTCCTCACGTACCCCGTCCAATCGAGCTCGCTGAGCGTGAACGGATCTCAAACGACCCAGGCCACCGTCATCCGCGCCGCGGCCAGCTCCGCGACCTCGTATCCTTATCGGCGCACGGTCAATCAGGCCCCGGCTTTGTCCTCGTCGTTCGCGAAACGATTTTGAGGATCACCGCCCCGCCGGAGACGGGGACTGAGCGGAAGAGGGGACTGGCTCGGAGCAGAGCGCCGTGCCTGTCCCCTCTTCTGCGGCGAAGATTTGGAGACCTTCGGCCAACGGTTTACACAATCATGCGTAATCCGACAAACGCCCGATCGAAGGTCTCCCACTCTTCGCTTTTGCCCAGGCTCGCGAAAAAAAGGGACAGGCACGCGCGGAGTACCGGCGAGCCAGTGCCTCTTTTTCGCTCCGGCTTACGATATCGCCACCCGCTCAACATGTACCGGCGAACGGGGATTTTCGTTCGAGCCGCGGATCGGCTCATTCCCAATCCTGGATGTGATCATAGTACAGCTTCATCGTCCCGAGGATCCGTTTCTTCTCGTTCAGGGCGACGAAGAGGACAAGGCCGACCCCCAGGCCCAGCATGATCGCCCACTTGGCCACCGCATAATCGGCGCTGAACCGCGCGAGCTGATAAACGATATCGAGGAGGAACGTCGCCAACCCCATCCAGACGAAGACCTTCGCGCGAAGCGCGATGCCCGCGAAAACCCCGATCAGGGAGAGGGCCAGGAGCGTCAGCCAGGCGCCGAAGCTCTGATCCTTCAAGATCGGAAACGCGGTCGTCAGATAGATCAGGATCAACCCGACCGATCGGAACGACTTCACCATCGAATGCCCCAGCTCCTCGCGATTGGCCTCGGCGAAGAGGATGGCCGAGAGCCCGACGGGGACGAAATAGAACTGGGGGTGTTCGTTCATCCTCCAGCCGAGATGGCTCCACCAAACCCAGAGCGCCGCGTTGTAGAGGATGGCCGCCGCATAGCCCAGAGGCCTCCAGCGGGTCGCGGAGAAGCTGATGCCGTAGAACGTCCCCGCCGCGAGGAGATGGAACATGCCGATCTCGTCGAGCCTCCCCTGCCCGAGCATCGGCACGAGGGGCGCCAATGGCAGGAGATACGACACGAATCGAGTCGGGCGCGAATAGATCGGCAGATTCAGCCGGTCCGTCGCCTCGGCGATCCCGAAATCCAGATAGGCGAGCAGCGTGAGCAGGATGGCGTCGGTCGCGATCGGCGCGTGGAAGGTTTGCCGGTAGACGACATAAGCCCCCAGGAGCGCCCCCTGGGCGAGATAGACCAGCAGCTCAGCCCCCCAGCGGCCGGCCAACATGATCGAATGCCAGGCGATCGCCGCGAGGCAGCCAACCCCCACCAGCGTCCCCTTCGGCCCGATCGCCTGCGGGTTCATGGCCGCGAACGCAATGCAACCCGCCGCGACCAATGAGCCGACGAACGCCACCCGTTCCAGGGCGATCGTTCGCCCCCCTGTCCGCACCCAGGTCGACGTCATCCCCAGCAGCGAGTAGCCCGCCGCCACGAGGCCGATCGCCGCACCGATCGCCCGGTTTTCGTCCGAGTCGAGATGCAAGCGTTGGGCGATTTCCAGGCCTGCCACCCCGAACGCCGCCATCCAGGAGATCGCCGCGGCGTAAGTTGACAACCGGCCGAGATCGAGGGTCCAGGACCAGAGCCCGAGCCCCCCCAGGCTCAAGGCCGACACGACAAGTGTGGCGATCGTGCTCGCGCCGACAGCCCCCCGCGTGAAGAGCACGCCGAGGATCGCGACGATGAAAATCCCCCATTCGATGAATGGATCGGCCTCGGGACGAGCCGTTTCATCTTCCTCGTGGAGACGGCGGTTTGCGATCCGCCAGTCGCGATAGCGGACCAGCGAGAGGATGAGCAGCGAGTGGAGGGCTGTCACGAACGGGAGCAGGCCCGGCCATCGGAGCGTCCCATCCTCCGGCGACCGCTCGACACCGATCCACCATGCGAATTCCAGGAGTGCAACGAGCAGAAATCGTTCGTACGTGAACGAGATCGAGCCGAGTCGAAGAACGCCGTCCGGCCGATCCACGACGAGAAGCCGGAACGTCCAGCCCGCTAACATCAGCGCCACTCCAAATGCACTCACATGGGCAGTCGGCATCGGCCCGCCATCCCAGACCTCCGGCACAACCGCGATCGCGACGAGCAGGACCATCACCGTGCTGGTGATGGCAAGAGTTGCCAACCAAAGGGCGATCGACCAGCCGCGAGCGATTCGGCCTTCCGTCCGGATTCGGGCGAGCATCGGCCAGAAGATCGGCAGCCAGTAGGGCATCACGGCCGGAGTGATTGCCGCGAAGAGCATGGCAAGGCCCGAAAGGGTGGTCGCGAGCGGCATCGGCGATTGCCAGGAGAACTCGGTCAGACTCGCACACGTCCAGGTCAGCAGCCCGAACCCGGAATGGACCAGCAGGTCGCTCGTACCGTGGGCCCTCATCAGGAAGCAGAAAACGGCCAACGCCAGCGCGAATTCCGGATGCGCGGTCGGCGGCAGGCCCGTTTGCATGCTCCAGGCGATTCGGACCGCCAGTGCGACGACTCCCAGTGCGATGGCCGAATACGCAAGGGCGTCCTCGTAGGGCAATTCATCGAGGCCGCACAGGCGGCAGAGGGGCCGCTTCCATCTCCGGGCCCCCAGCGCCAGCAACCAGAACAGATACACGCCCCCCGTCAGGCCGAGCAGCCATGATGGCCAGGAACGATCCATGAAATACCCGTAGTAGGAGGAAACCCCCGCCGCCAAAACGGCTGGATAGATCCAGGCGATCGCCGGAAAGCTCCCGACCATGAGCAGGAACGACAGGGCCACCAGCGCCATGGTCAACGGCGACCAATAGGCGAGCGGGACGGCAGCGAGGGTCAAAACCTGCGAGGAGATGAGGAACGGCCCTTCGTACAACTGCCTCAAGCCTCCTCCGAGCCGTCTGCAAACCAGTCCCTTGAACCAGAAGACCAGGGCCAGGATGACCGCGACCAGGCCGAGCACATGGGCGTTGCGCGGGTCGGGCTCGCCTACGCTCAGCAGCCAGACGTAGGTTGCGGCCACGAACGCGGCGATCGCGTAGTACGTCAAGCTGGCGGACCGCCAGGCCCGGCCGATCAGCAAGATCGCCACACAATCCAGCAGTAAGGCGGCAACGCCCGGCCCGAACGCATCGCGCGAGAGGAGCCTGGCCTCGACCGCCAGGCCGAAGGCGACGACCGTCAGGAGCAAGCCCCATTGCAGGCAAGGCCCCTCGTGGAACTCGGCCTTGCCGAATCTCCGGTCGAGCATCGCCAGAGCCCAGAATGCCAGGGCCAGCGATCCCGCCACGATCCCTTCCCAGCCCGCGAGCAACCCCCCATTCCCATGGGGCGCGACCCACCACGCAAGGCTGCCGACCGTCACGACGGTCGATGCCAGGCTCAGGTCGACCAGCCATCGATGGCGAAGCACCTGGGCCGCCCCGAGGAACACCAACGCCCCGAGCGCGAAGACCAGGCACTCGCTCCAGTGCTCGCCCGGCAAGGCCAGTTGGGAGAACACGACGAGCAGGGCCGTGACGATCACGAACTGGGGGATCGCCCGGGCCAGGACCGCGAGCCTCTTGCGTGCGCGAAGCAGGACGACAACCACCAGAAGAGCCACGTCAAAGACGAGGATCAAGATGCCGACGGTGCTGAATCGCTCGTTGATCGAGCCCCGCAACCAGAGTGCCGCCGAGAGCCAGGCGGCCAGGCCCGAGGACAGGCTCAGATGCGCCAGGATCGCGGTCGGGAATTCCAGTGTCAGAAGGATCAGGAGCACCGAGACGGCTGTGAACATCCCGGCGACGAGCGGGCTGGCCACCGCCCGATCACCTG